>NZ_DIEJ01000307.1:0-5369 GCF_002418565.1 Achromobacter sp. UBA5777
CGCCGGCGCCAGCCGCTCGGGCGCCGGCGCGGATGCGCCCTCGGCCTCGGGAACGTCGTCGTCCTCGCCCACACCCGGCGCGCCGATCACCGGCATCCATCAGGATCTGACCGTGCTGGTGCGCCAGCAACTGGATGTGCTGGCCAACCAGACGCTGAACTGGCAAGGCGAGGCCTGGCCCGGCACCCCGATGGAGTGGGAAGTCGAGCGCGACCCCTACGGCGAGGACCGCGAATCGGCCGTGCCGACCTGGGCCACGCGCGTGAAGCTGGACCTGCCGCGCCTGGGCCTGGTCGACGCCCGGCTGAACCTGGCCGGAGACCAGATCGTGCTGCAGCTGATTGCGCCGCACAGCGCAGCCGAGATCAACGATTCGTCGGACATGCTACGCTCGCGCCTGTTGGCCGCCGGGCTGACCCTGAGCAATCTGACCGTGAACGTGGTTGAACCCCGTCTCGTCATCCCGAACGATTTCTGATGAACACCCCTCCCTCCCCCGCGGACGCCGGCCCGAACGCCAACCGCAACGCGGCGGTCGCCATCTCGTACGACGAAAGCGACGGCGCGCCACGCGTGGTCGCCAAGGGCTATGGCCAGCTGGCGGACACGATCGTCCGGGCGGCCGAGGAAAACGGGCTGTACGTGCACGAATCGCGCGAACTGGTGGGCCTGCTCATGCAGGTCGACCTGGACGCACATATTCCTCCCCAACTCTATGTCGCGGTGGCAGAATTGCTCGCCTGGCTGTACCGCCTGGAATCGCGCGACATCCCCCAGGCCGCGCGGCCCGAAATCTCTACCTAAGGACCATCACCGTGTTGGATGCCGCCGATCCGGAATTCCTGCTGACCCGGCCGGAAGACATGCGCTCAGCGCTCTTCGAGCTGACGCACCCTGACAGCCACATCCTGGTGCGCGATGCCGCGGATCGGGAGATCGCCGTGCTGATCCTGGGCGCCGACAAGCAGACCCGCCAGTTCTTCTGGCGGCCGCGCGACTACGACGGCGCGGACTTTGAACAGTCCGACAGCATGGGTCTGCTCAGCGGCACGACCTTTCACTTCAATGCCACCGCCTATGGCGGCGTGCAGATCCGCTTTCGCGTTCAACGCCCCGACATCATCCATTTCGATGACGGCAGCGCGGCGCTGATGTCGCCCTTCCCTGATCGTCTTGCCCGCATCCAGCGCCGCAAGATGTTCCGCGCCTCGATGATCTCCAGCGCCAGCCGCTGTCTGGCTACGTGGCAACCGGCGCCCGCGGACAAGCCCGTGGGCTTTACCGTGCGCGACATTTCGGTGGACGGCGTGGGTCTGCGCGTGGGTCTGGCCGTGGGCCAGCTGCCCGAGCGCGGTGCGGTGATGGAAGACGTTGAACTGGATTTCGGCGAACTTGGCAAACTGAGCGCCGACCTCGAAGTGCGCAACATCTATCCGGTGTCGGGCCAGCCGATGGCCTCGGCCGAGGGCAGCAGCGACGGCGAAGCGCCCAAGCATGTGTCGCTGACGGGCGAGCCGCCGGTCAGCCATGTGGGCGCGCTGTTCATGAACCTGAATGCGCGCCAGGAGAACTGGCTGCAGCAGGTGGTGTGGCGCCTGGAGAAAGGCGCGCAGCGCAATTGACGGCGCGCTGCCCGAAGGCGCCGCCCAAAGGGCGCGACTGAAACGCAAAAGGCCTTCCCGCGGGAAGGCCTTTGTACAAGTCGTGGGCCTTACACGGCCATTGACGAGATTTCCTTGTAGGCCGCCACCAGCTTGTTGCGCACCTGGACCGCGGTCTGGAAGCCGAGGCTTGCCTTCTGCAGGTCGATCATGACGTCGTTCAAGGAAATGTCGGGAGCGCCCAGCTCGAAAGCCTTGGCCTGATTGCTGGCCGCGTTCTGCGCGGCGGTCACGCGACGGATGGAGCGCTGCAGTTCCGCGGCAAAGCCGTCGGGTTGCGCCACGGCGTCGCCGGCGCCCAGATTACCGGTCTCCGCCTTGCTCACGACCGCGCGCATTTGCTGGAGCATGCCTTCGATGCCGGACAAGCCTGATACAGCCATTACCTATTCCTTGCTGGTGGGGGATTACGCCAAAGTGCACACGCAGCGTAACGCCGATCGGACCCGTCCATAGCCGACAAGAACCGCCAAAAAACCCGACTTTTCAACGAATGCGGACACCCCTTGCCGGGGATACGGCCCCGCTTTGCGTCTCGTCATCGACATAGGGCTTAAGTAACGCCAAAAAACGGCTGTTTTCATCGATTGGGATTGCTGTCTCAGGGGCAATAATCCACGCTCTCCCCAGACCAGAAGCACGTTGCATGTGTAATCGGCCCTACCCAGACATGAAGTCATTTTCCCTGCTCCGCGAAGCCAGCGGGAGCCGTCAATGAATCAGCAGGCTACCCTGAGCTCGTCGCTTCTGGCCAAGTTCCCCGTGCTGGAACGGGTCCGTGCGCTTCCTAAGCCCGTCCTGATCGGCGCCGCCGCAGCCCTCGTCGCGGTGATCGTCGCCGTGGCCATGTGGAGCAGCGAACCGAAATACAAGGTGCTGTTCTCGAACCTGGACGACCGCGATGGCGGCGCCATCGTGACCGCCCTGGGCTCGATGAACGTTCCCTACCGCTACAACGAAAACGGCACCGCGCTGCTCGTGCCGGCCGACCGCGTCTATGACGCCCGGCTGCAGCTTGCGTCGCAAGGCCTGCCGCGCGGCGGTTCCGTCGGCTTCGAGCTGATGGACAACGCCCGCTTCGGCGCCAGCCAGTTTGCCGAACAGATCAACTACCAGCGCGGTCTGGAGGGCGAGCTGGCCCGTTCGATCGAGGCCATGCACACCGTGCAGCATGCCCGCGTCCACCTGGCCATGCCGCGCCAGTCGCTGTTCGTGCGCGAGCGCCAGGCGCCCACCGCCTCCGTGCTGCTGAACCTGTACCCGGGCCGCAGCCTGAGCGACGCCCAGGTTTCCGCGATCTCGTGGCTGGTGGCTTCCAGCGTGCCGGAACTGACCGCCGAAAGCGTGTCCATCGTCGACCAGAACGGCCGCCTGCTGTCCTCCCCGCTGGGTGAAGGCCGCGGCATGGACGCCGATCAGCTTCGCTTCGTGCGCGAGATCGAGCAGCGTACCGTCGAACGCATCCTCACCATCCTGAATCCCCTGGTCGGCCCCGGCAACGTGCACGCCCAGGCCACGGCAGACGTCGACTTCTCGCGCCGCGAGGAAACGTCCGAGGTCTATCGCCCCAACCAGGAACCTGGCCAGGCCGCCGTGCGCAGCCAGCAGACCAGCGATTCCACGCAGCGCGGCGTCGGCCCCGCTCAGGGCGTGCCCGGCGCGCTGTCGAACCAGGCCCCCGCCAACGCGCAGGCGCCCATCGCCAATCCGCCGCAGCAACAGCCGCCGCGTCCCGGCCAGCCGCCGCAGGCCAACGCGCAGCAGCAGCAACAACAGCAGCAGCAGACCGGCACCCAGGCAGCCGCCGCCAACCTGAACGAACGCCGCGACGCGACGACGAACTACGAAGTCGACCGCACCATCAGCCACATCAAGCAGCCGACGGGCAACCTCAAGCGCATGTCGGTGGCCGTGGTCGTGAACTACGTGCGCGACAAGGACGGCGAACTGCAGGCCCTGCCGCCCGAGGAACTGAACAAGCTGACCAACCTGGTGCGCGAAGCCATGGGCTATTCCGAAGGCCGCGGCGACTCGCTCAACCTGGTCAACAGCCAGTTCAACGACGGCCCGCCGCCGCTGCCGATGTGGCGCGATCCGGAAATGATCTCGCTGTTCAAGACGATCCTGCTCTGGCTGGTCGGTGGCGTCCTGGCCCTGTGGCTGTACCGCAAGATTCGCCGCTCGGTCACCGAGTACCTGTACCCGCCGGTGGATCCGGAACAGGCCGAGGCCGAGCGCGTTGAAGCCGCCCGCGAAGCGCAGGACCTGGCCCGCGCCAAGGAAACCGACCGCTATCAGGACAACCTGGAGCGCGCACGCACCATGGCCAACAAGGATCCGCGCGCCGTCGCGATGGTCCTGCGCACCTGGATGACCAAAGATGAAAAATGATTCCCTGCCGATGGACGGCATGACGCGCAGCGCCGTCCTGATGATGTCGCTGGGCGAAGACGCCGCGGCTGAAGTGTTCAAGTACCTGAGCGCCCGAGAAGTCCAGCAGGTCGGCGCCGCGATGGCCAGCCTGAAACAGGTCACGCGCAACGACGTCGCCGTCGTGCTGGAGGAGTTCCGCCTGGAAGCCGACCAGTTCATGGCCGTGACGCTGGGCTCGGACGACTACATCCGCAGCGTGCTGACCAAGGCGCTGGGCAGCGACCGCGCCGCCGGCCTGATCGAAGACATCCTGGAAGCCGGCGACGGCGGCAGCGGCATCGATGCGCTGAACTGGCTGGATCCGAACACCGTGGCCGAACTGATCGGCGACGAGCACCCGCAGATCATCGCGACCATTCTGGTTCACCTGGAGCGCGATCGCGCGGCCGGCGTGCTGGCCCTGCTGACCGACCGCCTGCGCAACGACGTGATGCTGCGTATCGCCACGTTCGGCGGCGTGCAACCGGCGGCACTGTCCGAGCTGACCGAAGTGCTGAACTCCGTGCTGGCCGGCCAGGGCGCCAAGCGCAGCAAGATGGGCGGCGTGCGCACCGCGGCCGAGATCCTGAACATGATGAACTCGACGCAGGAAGAGACCGTGGTCGCCAGCCTGCGCGAACGCGACAACGACCTGGCGCAGAAGATCATCGACGAGATGTTCGTCTTCGACAACCTGCTCGACGTCGAGGACCGCGCCATCCAGCTCATCCTCAAGGAAATCGACAACGACACGCTCATGGTCGCGCTCAAGGGCGCGCAGGAAGAGCTGCGCGCCAAGTTCCTGCGCAACATGTCCAGCCGTGCGGCCGAAATGCTGCGCGAGGACCTGGAAGCTCAGGGCCCGATCCGCATGTCGAAGGTCGAGACCGAACAGAAGAAGATCCTGCAGATCGCGCGCCGCCTGGCGGAGAGCGGCCAGATCGTGCTGGGCAATTCCGGAGACGACGCGTATGTCTGAAGCGGACAACGGCGCGGCGACGCTCATCTCGCGCAGCGCCGCCTGGCGTCGCTGGCAGATGCTGTCGTTCGACGAGCCGGCGCCCGTCGAAGTCGAACCCGAGCCCGAACCCGATCCGGGTCCCGATCCCGCCGTGGTGATGGCGCAGTTGCGCGCCCAGGCCATCGCGGAAGGACACGAGGAAGGCTTGGCGCGCGGTCACGCCGCGGGCATGGAAGCCGGCCAGCAGGCGGGCTACGAGGCCGGCCTTGCCGCCGGCCGCGAAGCCGGTCATGCGGAAGGCCTGGCCCAGGGCCGCGAACAGGGCGCCGCCGAAG
>NZ_DIEJ01000307.1:5531-5883 GCF_002418565.1 Achromobacter sp. UBA5777
CCCCTCGCCGAACAGCCCGAGACGGTGGTGAACGCAGTTCGCGACGTCCTGCACATCAATCCGACGGCCGGCGGCCAGATGCGCCTGTGGGCCAANCCGGACGATATCGAACTGATCCGCCTGCACCTGGCCGACGAACTGAAGGAAGGCCATTGGCGCGTGCTGGCCGATGAATCCATCCTGCGTGGCGGCTGCCGCGCCGAGACGCCTTTCGGCGACATCGACGCCACCCTGCAGACCCGCTGGCGCCGCGTGGCCGCCTCGCTCGGCCGCAACGCAACCTGGGAGGAGCCGGTGTGAACGGCAATCCGGCCTCCGAGCAATCCGGCCAGGCGCCCCTCGCGGGCGCCGC
>NZ_DIEJ01000233.1:0-2802 GCF_002418565.1 Achromobacter sp. UBA5777
CACTGCCGCTGTCAAGCCGGGCTCCGCGCCGGTTGCCCAGGCGCCCGTCGACGCCAAGGCGACGGTCAAGGCCGACGCTTCGAAGGCCGTCCCGGAACTGCCGCTACCGCGCGTCGCCCGCGACGTGCCCGCCGACCAGAAGGACGCCGCTCCGGCGCTGCCCGCTCACGTTGCCGACGAAGATCAGGCCAACCTGCTGGCCGGCTCGGCCCCGCAATTCCAGGCGCCGCAGCATGGCGCCAATCCGCAGGAAGCACTGGCCCACGCGCTGGCCGCCGCCACGCAGCGTCAGGCGCTTCCGGTCGTCAACCAGGCCGCCATCGCGCAGCCCATCGTCCCCGTCGTCATGCAAGTGGCCACGCCGGTCGGCGCCACCCACTGGGGCACCGAACTTGGCCAACAGATGGTCATGATGAGCAACAACGTGCGCCAGGGCATGCAGACCGCCGAACTGCGGCTGGATCCGCCGGACCTCGGTCCGCTGCGCGTCAGCCTGAACCTGGCGGACGGCGTGGCCACCGCCTCGTTCGTGTCGGCGCATGCGTCGGTACGCCAGGCGATCGAAGTCGCCATTCCGCAGCTGCAGCAGGCGCTCGCCCAGGCCGGCATCTCGCTGGGCCAGACCAGCGTGGGTGAACAAACCGCGCAGCAGGAATTCGCGCAGCAGAACGGCAACGGTTCGCAGCGTCAGCAAGGCGGCGGCGTCGCCGTGGCGGACAGCGGGGCAGATGCCGCGCAGCCTGCGGTGACGGTGTCGCGCAACGCCAACGCTTTGGTCGACACGTTCGCGTAATGATCCGGCGGCCCGTGTCCGGCATCGGATGCGGGCAGTGCAGCAATAGCTTGAGATACGCGGCTTTCGCCCTGTTTTTCGCCTCCAAGCGGCGGCGTGAATTCGGGCAGAATGCTTTCATCCACTAAGAATCCGTTTTCACCAGCGGCAAACACGCATCGAACTCCAGATGGCGACAATCAAACCCATTCCCGCGCCGGCGCGCGACGCGAAGTCCTCCGGCGGCATTGGCCGCATCCTTCGGCCGCTGCTGGCGATCCTGGTGCTGCTGCTGGTTGCCGCGGCCAGCGCCGGCGCGACCTGGTTCATCACGCAGCGTCTGCAGCAACCGCAAGGCGGCGCTCCGGTGCAGCTTGGCGTGGGCCAGGTGCCTGGCGGCCAACCCGGCCAGCCGGGTCAGCCCGGTCAGGCCGGCGGCGTGCAAGGCCAGGCCGGTCAAGGCCCGCAGGCCACGCCGACGACCTTCGTCGCGCCGTCAGCCACCCCGATCGCCGTGCCCGCGCCGATCTTCGTGCCGATTGAAGCCTTCACCGTCACGCTGCAGAACGCGGACACGGAACGCATCATGCACGTCGGCCTGACCCTGCGCGTGAGCGACGAACAGACCCGCACGCGCCTGGAAAAGTACATGCCCGAAGTGCGCAGCCGCATTTTGATGGTGCTGTCGTCGCAATCGCCCACCGCGGTGCAGACGCAGCAAGGCAAGACCGACATGATCACGGCCATCAAGCAGGCGGTGAATCGCCCCTTCTCGCCCCTGCCTGACGGCCAGTACGTGACCGACGTGCTGTTCACGGCGTTCGTGGTGCAATAAGCATGGCCTACGAGGCATTTCTTTCGCAGGACGAAGTCGATGCGCTGCTAGCCGGCGTCACCGGCGAGAGCGATAGTAAAAAGGAATCCGACGGCCAGAACGGCGGTGCGCGTGCCTACGACTTGAGCTCGCCCGAGCGTGTCGTGCGCCGCCGCATGCAGACGCTGGAGCTCATCAACGAGCGGTTTGCGCGCAACATGCGCAACGTGCTGCTGAACTTCATGCGCCGCAGCGCCGACATCACCGTCGGCTCGATCAAGATCCAGAAGTACGCGGACTTCGAGCGCAACCTGCCGGTTCCCAGCAATCTGAACATGATTCAGATGAAGCCGCTGCGCGGCACGGCGCTTTTTACGTACGACCCGAACCTGGTGTTCCTGGTCATCGACAGCCTGTTCGGCGGCGATGGCCGCTACCACACGCGCGTTGAAGGCCGGGACTTCACCACCACCGAACAGCGCATCATCCGGCGCCTGCTCAACCTGACCCTGGAAAGCTACGGCAAGTCCTGGGATCCCGTCTATCCGATCGAGTTCGAATACGTTCGCTCGGAGATGCACACCAAGTTCGCCAGCATCACCGGCAACAACGAAGTGGTGGTGGTCTCCTCGTTCCACATCGAATTCGGCGCGACCGGCGGCGACCTGAACATCTGCCTGCCCTACTCCATGATCGAGCCGGTGCGCGATCTGCTGACGCGCCCGCTGCAGGAAACGACGCTCGAGGAAGTGGATCAGCGCTGGTCGCAACAGCTTTCCCGCCAGGTGCGCAGCGCGGACATCGACGTGGTCGCGGAATTTGCCCGCATCCCGTCGTCGATCCGCGAACTGATGAGCCTGAAGGTCGGCGACGTCCTTCCGGTCGACGTGCCTGAAACCGTCATCGCCCACGTCGACGGCGTGCCGCTGATGGAATGCGGCTACGGCGTCTTCAACGGCCAATACGCCCTGCGCGTACAAAACCTGTTTACCCACGATACAGAACCCAACGAGGCCTCTGACCATGACTGACAAGAACGAGCCCGGCACTGGCTCGTCCCCGGCCGACGACTGGGCCGACGCGCTCGCCGAACAATCCCGCGCCAACCCGCCCACGCAAGCCGACGGTCTGAAGCCGCAGGACGACTGGGCCGCCGCGATGGCCGAACAGGCTGCCGCGCCCGCTGCGCCCGCTGCTGCGGCGCCCGCCGCCGCCC
>NZ_DIEJ01000041.1:0-3916 GCF_002418565.1 Achromobacter sp. UBA5777
CCCCCCCCCCCCCAGCGGCGTGCCCCGCCCGCCGTAGATCATGCCGGTCAATACGTCGCGGCCCAGGTAGTCGGATCCCAGCAGCAGCTCGCCGCCGGGCGGCTCCATGGGCGCCGCGGCAATTTCAAAGGGGTCGGCCTGCATCAGCATCGGCCCGAAGATCGTGATCGCCAGGATCGTTGCCAGCAGCAGCACGCCGGCCAGCGCGCTGGGGTTGCGCGCGAACACGCGCAGCGCCTCATAGGTTGGCCGGGGTGGCGGCTTGGGCCGGGCGTCGGCGCCGGCCGTGGCGGGCAGCGCAATGGGTGCAGGTCTCATGATGTCTTGATCCGGGGATCGATCAGGCGATACGCCAGATCGGTAAGCTGGTTCATCACCACGACCAGCAACGAGGCAAAGAGCAGGATCCCGAGCAAGGTCGGATAATCGCGGCGCAGCACGGAGTCGAACGCCAGGCGTCCCAACCCGGGCCAATTGAAGACCGTCTCCACCAGAATCGCCCCGGCCAGCACGTTGCCGAATTGCAGACCCAGCATGGTCACCACCGGCAGCACGCCGTTGCGCAGCGCGTGCTTGTACAGCACGGTGTTCTCGGGCAGCCCCTTGGCGCGCGCGGTGCGGATGTAGTCGGCCTGCAACGCGTCCATGACGCTGGCGCGCGCCAGCCGGCTGTATTGCGCCAGGTACACGAACGCCAGCGTGAACGCCGGCAGCACCAGATGGTGCAGCACGTCCAGCGCCCCCGCCCAACCCTCTTGCGGACCGCCCGCCGACCGCATGTCCGACACCGGAAAGATCGGCCACACCGAGGCAAACAGGATGATGAGGATGATGCCGGTCCAGAACACCGGCGCCGAATAGCCCACGACCGACAGCAGCGTGATGCCTTGTGACAGCAACCCGTTGGGCTTCCTGGCCGCCAGCGTGCCCAGCAGCGTGCCGATCAGAAAGGCGACGGTCACCGACGTCACCACCAGCAGCAGCGTGGCGGGCACGCGATCCCAGATCAGCTGCGCGACCGGCACGTTGAAGAAGTAGGAATAGCCCAGGTCGCCGCGCACTACCTGCCCCAGGTAGATACCAAGCTGCGTGAGGAACGGCTTGTCCAGCCCGTACTGCACCCGCAGCTGCGCGCGCAACTCTTCGCTGATGCCGCCCATGGACCCCGCAATGGTTTCCACGGGGTCGCCCGGCGAAATATGAATCAGCAGAAAGTTCAGCGTCACCACGGCCAGCAGCAGGATCGCGGCGTAGGCCAGGCGGCGCGAGAGATATCGCAGCATGTCGGCTCCCGCTACTGCACGGACGTTTCATCCAGCGGCGACAGCAGTCCCCAAATGCCGGACGGCAGACCCTGCACCTTCTTGGACGACAGCGTGTGATACGGAATGACGGTCAGGAAGTCGATCGGCACGTCCTCGGTCACCTGGCGCTGGAATTCCCCGTACAGCGCGCGGCGCTTGTCCGCGTCGGTCTCGGTGCCCGCCTGTTCCAGCAGCGCATCGACCTTCGGGTTCTTGTAGGACTGCGTATTGGTCCAGATGATGTCGCGGATGTTGGACGACATGTACGTGCGATGCACGCCGATGACCGGATCGCCCCAGTTGAAGACGATGTCGGTGGTCATGTCGAAGTCCTTGCCGGCGATGCGCTTGGCCCAGGTCGGAAAGTCGGGTGAGGCGCGCACCTGCACGTTGATGCCCACCTTCTTCAACTGGCTGCGCAGGTACTCCGCGACGTTCTTGCCCTGCACGTCGCTGCCCGGCATGTAATCCACCGTCAGCGTCATGCGCTCGCCCTTGCCGTCTTTCTTGAAGCCGGCCTCGTCCAGCAGCTTTTCTGCCTGCTTCAGGTCCAGCGGGTATTTCTTCACGTCGTCGCTGGCGAAGGGGCTGGTGCCCACGATGGGGCCGTGCGCGGGCGCGGCAAAGCCGGCGTTCAGCGCTTTGGTGATGAAACCCTTGTCGGTCGCGTAGGCGATGGCCTGGCGCACCCGCACGTCGTCCAGCGGCTTGCGCGCCGTATTGAACGCCAGCCAGCTCAGCGCGCCGATGCCTTCGTAGCCTTTGTTGGTCATGACGATGGAGGGATTGTCCTTGGCGCGGCGCAGAATCGTCGGTTCGGTCATGAACGGCAGCGCGCCGATGTCGCCGCGCTCCAGCCCGATCAGCAGGTTCGTCGCATCAGGGTTGATCTTGACCACCACGCGATCCAGCAGCGGCTTGCCCTTGATGAAGAACTTGTCGAAGCGTTCCAGCACGATCTCCTGGCCCGGCTTGAATTCCTTGAAGATGAACGGCCCGGAACCCACCACGTTCGCGGAGTTGCGCGGATGCGTCTTCAAGTCCTGGCCGTCGCCGTAGATGTGCTTGGGCAGCACGGGCATCAGCGCCGGCGACAGCGCCAGCAGAATGGCCGGATGCGGCTTGCTCATGCGCAGCACGGCGGTGCGCGCGTCGGGCGTTTCCACGCTGTCGACGGGCGCGAACATCGTCTGGAACGGATGGTTCTGCTTGACCGCCATGATCGAGAACGCCACGTCCTCGGACGTCACGGGCTTGCCGTCATGAAAGATCGCGTCGCCGCGCAGGTGCAGCGTCAGCGACTTGCCGTCCGGCGCCAGTTCCCACGACTCGGCCAGATAAGGCTGCGGATTCCAGTCGGCGTCGTAGCGCAGCGGACTGGCAAAGAGCTGCGCACTGGGCAGCGCGGTGGCGGTGCCCGATTGCACCGCGCCGTTCAGATGCCGCGGCACCTGCGTGGAGCCGATGACGAGCGTGCCGCCGGCCTTGGGCGCATCCGCCGCGGCGGCGCCCCCCGCCATTGCAAACACCGACAGAATCGTGGCCAGGCCTAGTCTTGCGCTGCGCATGTGCTACCCCTTTGATGTTGTCGCGTGAACCATTCATGGATGGCTTGCGGTCTAGCGTAGTCATCCCTCGGATGCGCGCTTAGTACCAAACCGCCAGACTTGGTGGTGCCAGCCTTGTCCGCAGTCAACCGCCCAGCGCGTGCGCGTACAGCGCCGCGACGGCGCAACTGTTGACGCGCGCCTCCATGGAGTCGGATCGGCTCGTCAGCAGCACCGGCACGCGCGTGCCCAGCACCAGGCCCGCCGCGCCGGCGCCCGCCAGCCACGTGAGTTCCTTGTAGAGCATGTTGCCGGCCTCGATGTCCGGCACGAGCAGGATGTCCGCATCGCCCGCCACGCGCGACACGATGCCTTTCTGGTCCGCGGCCTCGCGCGAGATCGCGTTGTCGAACGCAAGCGGCCCGTCGATATCGCCGCCGCGGATCTGCCCTCGGTCCGCCATCTTGGACAGCGCCGCGGCATCCAGCGTGGCCGGCATCGCGGGGTTGACGGATTCCGTGGCGCACAGCACGGCCACCTTCGGCCGCTCCACGCCCAGCGCGCGCGCCAGGTCGATGGCGTTCTGCGCGATGTCCGCCTTTTCCTGCAGCGACGGTGCGATGTTGACGGCCGCATCCGTCAGGATCAGCAGCTTCGGATAGGCCGCCACCGCCATCACGAAAGCGTGGCTGATGCGCCGGTTGGTGCGCAGTCCCGATTCGCGCGTTACCACCGCAGACATGAAATGGTCGGTGTGCAGGCTGCCCTTCATCAGCATGCTGACCGCGCCATCGCGCGCCAATGCCGCGGCGGCGCGGGCGGCCAGCAGTTCGTCGTCTGGCGTGTCGATGATTTCCATCGAGCCCGCACGCAGGCCTTCCTGCGCCATCAGCGCGGCGATGCGGCCGGCCGGACCAACCAGCACCGGCTCGATGTAGCCGGCCTCGCTGGCCTGCATGGCGGCGCGCACGCTGACGGGACAGAGCGGATACGCCACCGCGGTGCGCAGCCGCCCGGCCGCCAGCGCGGCAACGCGCAGCGGCTCGAACAAACGGTCGAAAGCCA
>NZ_DIEJ01000122.1:0-3159 GCF_002418565.1 Achromobacter sp. UBA5777
TCCAGCGAATGGCTGGGCCACGCGTCGCTGCTGCCCGATGGCGGCCGCTACGTCATCGCGTACGACATCCTGCCGATGCTCAACCGCATCTATCCGGTGCCGCTGGTCGTGGGGCTAAGCGTCTTTACCGCGCTGCTGCTCAGCCTGGGCGCGGGCCTGCTGTTCAGCATCGGCGCCGCCAACCGCGTCACGCGCATCCGGCAGACCATGGCGCGGTTTGCGCGTGGCGACCAGAACGCGCGCGTGTCGCTGCAAGGCAGCCAGGACGAATTCGACGAACTGGGACACGACGTGAACCAGGCGCTGGAACGTATCGACTTCCTGATGGAAGAGGTGCGCAATGCCACCAATCACATTGCGCACGAGCTGCGCACGCCGCTCACGCGCCTGCAGCAGCGGCTGAGCAACGCCGCCGAGTCGATGCGCAACAACCCCGCGGCGGAAGCAGAGATGGCGTTGGCCGAAGAAGAGGTCCGGCGCATCCTGTACCTGTTCCGCACCGTCATGCGCATCAGCGAGGTCGAGACGGGACGCTGCCATCACGAGCCCGCCGAGCTGGACATCCACGCCCTGCTGGCCGATCTGCACGACTACTACGACGTGCTGGCCGAGCAACGCGGCCTGGTCCTGCAGACCCGCATCGAGGATGATCTGCCGTTGATGGGTGACCGCGCGCTGCTGTTCCAGGCGCTGGTGAACCTGGCCGACAACGCCATCAAGTACGCGCCGTCCGGCACCGTCGTCACGCTGCTGGCGCGGCGGCGCGGCGCCTGGATCGAACTGGGCGCCGCCGACGAAGGCCCTGGCATCGACGCCGACCAGCGCGGCCAGGCCGTGCAGCGTTTCCGCCGGCTGACGCGCGACCGGACGATCTCAGGACATGGCCTGGGCCTCGCGCTGGTGCACGCGGTGGCTGCGCTGCATGGGGGATCGCTGGTGCTTGCCGATAACGATCTGGATGCGCGCGACCGGGACGCGCACGTCACCGCGCGCGGTCTGCTTGCCGTGCTGCGCCTGCCCTGTAGAAGCGCGGCCGGCAGGAGTTCCTGAACGAGTCTTAATGATTCGCAGGTTGATCGCTAGCTGCAAATGAATCCTAATATCGTCTGCGCAATGACGGCTGTCAAAGCCTTCGTTTTTTCATTCACGACGATTCTTTTTTGGACTTTTCCGTGACCTCCCGCATCCAACAATTCCTTCGTGACGAAAGCGGCGTGACCGCAATTGAATACGGCATCCTCGCCGCTGCCATGGCCGCCGCCGTGGGCGTGATCTTCGGCTCCGACGGCGCGTTCATTAGCGCGCTGCGCGACAAGTTCGGCGCCATCGCCAGCGACATCACCGAAGCCGGCACCGACGCCCGCTCGGGCGGCTGATCGCCGGGCGTTTCGTGGCGTACTCCCTGCCCAGCATCATCCTCCTGCCCGCCCTGGCGTGGGTGGTGGTGTCCGACCTGCTCTATCGCCGCATCAGCAACCGCCTGGTGCTGGCGCTGCTGCTGGCATGGGTCGCGTATGCCGGATGGACGCTGGCGCAGGGCAACGCCGCGCTGCGCGCGTCGCTGACGACCGGCATTCTGGCCGGCGCGGGCGTGCTGGTGGCGGGGTACTGCCTCTTTGCCATGCGTTGGATGGGCGCCGGTGACGCCAAGCTGATGGCCGTGCTGTGCCTGTGGCTGGGCGAGCACACTTTCGTCTTCCTCATCGTGACGGCCCTTGCCGGCGGCGCGATGGCCCTGGCGCTGCCGCTGCTGCGTGCGCTGGAACGTGCGCTGGCGCTGTTCCTGATGCGGATCAACGTCTGGCTGTCGGGCCTCGTCATTCCCACGCCGCACGCCCTGCGCGACGAGCCCATGCAAGGCATTCCCTACGGGCTTGCGATTGCCTGCGGCGCGGTCTTCGTGCTCTGGAGCGCCAGCTAGCTTTCATCCAGGCACGACCATGCGCCGACGGCGCGCCATCAGGGGTCAATGCGCGCCCTTGATGCAATTGAAAAGATAAATCACTCCTATTTGCTATGAAGACCCGATCATTGATCCTGCTTGCCTCGGCGATCGCGCTGGCCGCGGGAGCGGCCCTGGTGGGCCGCGCGCTCATGCGCCCGCCGCCTCCCGTGACCATCGTCAAGCAGGTCGAGGCGCCGCGCGCGCCGGTGCGCATGGTGCTGTCGGCGGCCGGAACGCTTGCGCCCGGCGACTTCGTCGCGGGCCGCACGCTGGCGTGGCGCGAACTGCCGGCCGGCGAGATCCGGGCTGAACACTACACCGCCGATACCGACGAAGAACGCCGCAAGGTCGAGCGCACCGTCGCCGGCTCCACCCCCCGCCGCACCCTGCAGGACGGCCAGCCGCTGACGCGCGACGGGTTGGTGTTCAGCGGCGATCATGGCTTTGTCGCCTCGGTGCTCAAGCCTGACATGCGGGCCGTGTCGATCCCGGCCAGCGCCGTCACCAGCAACTCCGGCCTGGTGTCGGCGGGCGACCGGGGCGATGTGATCCTGCATCTGGAACGCGACACGAGCCAACCGCCCCTGCCCGGCCAGCCCGATACCTCGTTCACCACGCTGGCGTCGCAGACCATCGTGCGCAACGTGCGCGTGCTGGCGCTGAACGGCAACCCCGCCGGCATCGCGCCCGCCAGCAATGCGGCCACCGACACGGCCGACAAGGACAAGAAAGCCGCGCCGCCTCGCAATTACTACGAAAGCCTGACGCTGGAAGTCACGCCTCACGACTCCGAGCGTCTAGCGCTCGCCCGCGAAGTGGGCCTGTTGCAGCTGGCGCTGCGCAGCGCGCAAGCCGATACGGTCGAACAGCCGCATGACGTCATCACTGCAGTCACGCGGGTCAACGATGCGACGGACATCTTCAACAAGCCGCCGCGCCAGCCGGTCGTGGTGCAGATGTTCAAGGGCGAACAGCAGAAAGCGCAGACCTTCGACAAGGCGGCGCCGCAAGACGCATCCGCCCCGCAACCCGCCGCCCCGTAACCCATGCGCTCCCAACGCCTGCCCGCGGCGACGCCCGCGCATCCCATTGCCCTCAACTCCGTTCACGCCATGATTCCCAAGCAGCCCCGCCGCGGCGCGGCCCTCCTGTTGCCCCGCCTGTGCATGGCCGCGCCGCTGTGCCTGACCGGCGCCGGCGTCCTGGCGGCCCCC
>NZ_DIEJ01000118.1:0-10123 GCF_002418565.1 Achromobacter sp. UBA5777
TGGCAGCCTTCGCGCACGGCCGGCATGGGTCCGCGCCACGCGCTGGCCGCTGGCGTCGCCGTGGCGCTTGCTGCAGCGGGCTGGCCGCTGTCCCGTATCGACTGGTCGGCGCCGGTAGGCGACCCGCTCAACGTGCGGCTCGTCCAGGGCAACATCGGACAATCCCAGAAATTCGATCCCGCGCTCCTCGAGCAAAGCGTGCGGCGCCATCTGGAACTGACGGCCCTGCCCGCGGCGCCCGGCGTGCCCGCGCCGCAATTGGTGATCCTGCCGGAAACCGTGGTGCCCATCTTCCAGGACCAGCTCGATCCGCGGGTCTGGGAAGTCTGGCGCGACCTGGCCGGCCAACGCAACACCGTCATCGCGATGGGCGTGCCGCTGCATGACCGCGTCAACGGCCGCGAGCGCTATACCAACAGTGTCATAGGCTTTGACGGCGCCACGCCCGTTGAACAGCTGGTGCGCGGCAACACCGCCATGCGCTACGACAAGCGCCACCTGGTGCCGTGGGGCGAATACGTGCCGCCGGGCTTTCACTGGTTTGTCGAGATGCTGAACATCCCGCTGGGCGACTTCGATCGCGGCGGCGAGCGCCAGACGCCGTTTGCCGTCGGCGGCCAGCACATCGCGTTCAACATCTGCTACGAAGACCTCTTCGGTCCCGACCTGCTGCCCGCCTTGCAGCCCGGCCCCAACGGCGAGCCCGGCGCGACCATCCTGGTCAACGTCAGCAACCTGGGATGGTTCGGCGATAGCTGGGCGCTGCGCCAGCATCTGCAGATCGGCCGGCTGCGCACCATCGAGGCCGCGCGCCCGATGCTGACCGCCACCAACACCGGCATTACCGCCGCCATCGACGCAAAGGGCCAGGTTGCCGCCCAACTCGCGCCGCTGCAGGCGGGTGTGCTGCCGGTATCGGTGCAGGGCATGACAGGGCTCACACCCTACGCGCGTTTTGGGGACAAGACCGCGCTGGCGCTGATCGGTTTGGCGCTGATCGCGGCCGTGGGCAGCGCCCGCCGCCCGCGCCGCGGTTGATTCCACGGCTCGGCTGATTCCCCGCCGGACTGACCTTGCCCGCGCGGCTGATTTCCCCGCGCGGCTGATTTCCTTCAGGCAAACAGGTTCGCAGGCAGCGAGCCTGTTTCGTCGGGCGGACGCAGCGGGCCGTTCCCCGCTCCCGTAACTTCGATCGCGTCTGCAATCGCTTGCATGTCGTCGGCATCCAGCTCCAGCTCGGCCGCGCCGATCAGCCCGTCCACCTGCGATGCGCTGCGCGCCCCCAAAATGGCGCCCGTCACACCCGGCCACGCCAGCGTCCATGCCGCTGCGGCGGCGGCCACGGTGGCGCCGTGCCGCTCCGCAATGGGCTTGAAGGCATCGGCCAGCGCCAGGTTGCGCTCCAGCTCCGGCGACCGGAAATCCGCGTGCCGCGCCCGCCAATCGTCCGGCGGCAAGGCCCGTGCACGCTCGACGCTGAACTTGCCGGTCAGCAAGCCCGAATTCATGGGGCTGTAGACGATCACACCCGTGCCTTTAGCCGCGCACCACGGAATGAGGTCGATAGCCGCGGCGCGCTGGATCGCCGAGAACGGCGGCTGCAGGGTGTCTACGTATCCCAAGTGCTCCGCCGCCTGCAACTGCGCGAGGTTGTGGTTCGACAATCCCACCGCGCGGACTTTCCCGGCCTGCTTCAGATCCAGCAATTCCTGCCAGTACGCCTCCAGCGGCGTGCCGTCTCCCGCAGGCCAGTGCATCTGATAGAGGTCGATGCGCTCGACGCCTAACCGCCGCAGCGATCCTTCAAGCTCGCGGCGGATGCTGGATGGCGCGCCGGTGCGCCGCGGCATCGCGTGTGGCTGCTCCGGCGACCAAGTCAGGCCGCATTTGGTGAACACGTACGGACGCTCGCTGGCGGGCATCTGACCCAGCGCCTGCCGAACGATCTCCTCGGAATGGCCCAGGCCGTAGACCGCGGCGGTGTCGATCCAGTTGATGCCGCGGTCGATCGCGTGCCGGATCGCCTTGATGGATTCGGCGTCGTCCTGCGGCCCCCAGCCCACCGCCCACCCGTTGCCGCCCATGGCCCAAGCGCCCAGGCCGATGCGCGTGATGTTCATGTCCGTGCGGCCCAGGGCGACGGTGGGAAAGCCTGTGCTGCTCATGAAGAAGTGCTCATGTGTCGATTTCCTTGCCGATCAGCGGCAACTTTCCGTGCAGCCCTCGCGTCGAAAATCCCACGCGCCGCAAAAATTTTTTCCATCCACGATAGCACCTGCACAAGTCTTTGATTTCATTGATTTCCGCATCAATCGCAGCCTCGCTCAGCAACCAATGCAGCGCTAAATCTGCCCCCAAAACGCCCATCCAACCCTCTTTTTTCGCAACTTTTTTGCTTTTTGCCATGAAGCGACTTGCACGCCCAATTTAGTTCGTGCATAATCTCGTTTCTTCGCCAACGGCACTAAACAAAACCGGCAACGAAACAGCAAAAAACGCGCTCTAACCGGCGCGTTTAAAGCGAAAACGTTGAAGGAATTGATTAGAGAAACGGGGGTATAGCTCAGCTGGGAGAGCGCTTGCATGGCATGCAAGAGGTCAGCGGTTCGATCCCGCTTACCTCCACCAGTCCAAAGCGAAGAGCAGTACAGCAAGTCCAAGTCCCCTTCGTCTAGAGGCCTAGGACATCACCCTTTCACGGTGAGTACAGGGGTTCGAATCCCCTAGGGGACGCCAGTCTACTGGCATGCAGTAGTAGTGATGCAGTTGAAGTGATTATGTAGTTGAGTTAAGCCGCTGCGGAGCGGTAGNNGGGGTCGCGGGTTCGAGTCCCGTCCGCTCCGCCAAAAGCTCTCTCACTCAGAGTCTTTCAAGAGCTCCGTTTTCGGGGCTTTTTTGTTTTATAAGTGTGAGACCTTGTTGTTTGAAGTTTGGAACAGCAGGACGCCCTGGGGGTATAGCTCAGCTGGGAGAGCGCTTGCATGGCATGCAAGAGGTCAGCGGTTCGATCCCGCTTACCTCCACCAGTACGCAGTACAGTAGTCACGCAGTTCAGCAGTAACGCAGTACAGTAGTAAACTTGTTGGTTCCAGGTCCCCTTCGTCTAGAGGCCTAGGACATCACCCTTTCACGGTGAGTACAGGGGTTCGAATCCCCTAGGGGACGCCAGCTTCATCTGGCAAGCAGTACAAGCTGTCTTGACACCACAGCCGCAGTAAAGAAGTTTGCAGTAAAGAAGTTGAAGTCATCAGTAAGCCGCTGCGGAGCGGTAGNNGCCGGGGGTCGCGGGTTCGAGCCCCGTCCGCTCCGCCAAGCACTTTGCGCTTACCGAACGCTGCTCGCAGCACGCATCTGAAATGCACGCATCTGAAGCTCCGGATTCCGGAGCTTTTTGCTTTTGTGCTTTTGATTTCTGCGATTTTGATTTTGCTTTTCGCATATGCTTTTGCATGGGCTGTCCGGCGCCGCCATTCGCGCGGTGCAATCCCCTCTCGTTGCACCCCTTCCGCGAGACTCCTCCCTTTTGACCTCTGGACAGCACCCGCGCGCGGCTTCATGCTTGCGCGTACACGCCATGCGAAGAAAAAAGAGGCCTACGTGACCCCCAACGACGCCGCACCCCAAGCACATCGCCAACACCTGCAGAGCATCATCGCGGGCCTCAACGAGGGCATCATCCTGCTTGAGGCCGATGGCTCGATAGCCTGGGCCAACGCCAGCGCACTTGCGCTGCACGGCGCCGAATCAATGGAAGACCTAGGCGGCACGCCCGTTGGTTTTCGCAAGCGATATACGCTCACCTATCGCAACCATCACCGCGTGCCGGCGCGCCAGTATCCCTTGGACCGGCTGGCGGCGGGCGAAGAATTCGAAGACCTGCTGCTCGATCTGACCCGTAAGGACGACGACGAATTCACGCGCAACCTGCTTGCGCGCGGCGTCAATCTGGACGATGGCGGCCCCATGCCCTATCGCGTCCTGATCCTGCACGACCAGACGGCGCAGATCAACGCCGAGGAACGCTTCGAACGCGCCTTCTCGGCCAATCCGGCTCCCGCGTTGATCTGCCGGCTGTCGGACCTGCGCTACGTCAAGGTGAACCAGGGGTTCCTGGAAATGACCGGCTACTCGCGCGACGCGGTGCTGGGCAAGTCGGCCTATGAAATCGATGTGCTGGACGGAAGCGACGACAAAGAAACGGCTGTGGCTCGGCTCAATGAAGGCAAGACCATTCCGCAGCGCGAGGGCGTGCTGAAGCTGCCCGATGGCACGTCCAAGTTCGTGGTGGTGGCAGGCCAGCCTATCGACATGCACGACGAACCCTGCATGCTATTCACGTTCATCGACCTGGAGGGCCGCAAGCGCACCGAAGAGGCCCTGCGCGAAAGCGAAGAGCGCTTCTCCAAGGCCTTCCAGCTTGCCCCTGTGCCGATGGCCGTCTGCGACGGCGTCACCTTGAACGTCCTGAACATCAATGACGCCTTTGCCGCCGCCACGGGTTTGACGTTGGACGACAAGGCAGAGCAGGACCTCGTCGAACTGGGATTGCGGCCGTACGAAGGCATGCTGGCCGGCCTGAAGCGCGGCGAAAGCGTCCGCAACCGCGAAGCCGTGATGATTGCGCGCGACGGTGGCGAGCTCGACTGCCTGGTGTCCGCCGAGCCCGTCATGATCGGCGGGCTGCGCCGCGTGCTGATCGTGATGCAGGACATCACCGATCGGAAGCGGTCAGAGACCGAACTGCTGACCGCGATCGAGGCGGTCATGCAGGACACCTCGTGGTTCAGCCGCGGCATCATCGAAAAACTGGCCCAACTGCGCCAACCCGCCCCCGCGACGCGCGACGTTGCGGAACTGGCGCAGCTTACGTCGCGCGAGCGCGAGGTGCTGGGCCTGCTCTGCCAGGGCCACGACGACGACGGCATTGCCAAGGCGCTCAAGCTATCGCGCAACACCGTGCGCAATCACGTGGCCACGATCTACAGCAAGATCGGCGTGCACCGCCGCAGCGCCGCCATCGTCTGGGCTCGTGACCGCGGCATCACCGGCCACGAAAGCGCGCGCAACCGGGACAAGCAGGGCAAGTCCTGAACGTTTCGCCCCGGTTTTACAATTTGAATCAAAATAACCGACCGCTTCGCGTCGCCGAAGATGCCGCCGCGTTAGGACGACTGGCCGCTCAAAAGCGGCCATTTTCCTTGAATCGGTTTCCAACCGTGCGCTAAATCCGCCGTTACCGCGCGCATTGCGCAAATCGGCCGCCCCTTCTTACGATCCGCCGATCCAGCCCAGGCCATCAGGCCAGCGGCGAGATCCCCGGCACGAACGAAGGAGCCACCGACCATGCAGACTGCGTACATTCCCGTCCCGACGGCGCCCAAGCGCCTGCCAGCCTCGGCCTGGAGCGCCGACGCCATCATGGCGCTCTACGAGCTGCCGTTCATGGACTTGATGCACCGGGCGCAGCAGACGCACCGCGCCCATTTCGATCCCAACGTCATCCAGTTGTCGAGCCTGCTGTCGATCAAGACTGGCGGCTGTCCCGAAGACTGCGCGTATTGCCCGCAGTCCTCGCATTACGACACCGGCGTGGACGCCGACAAGCTGATGCCGCTGGAAGACGTGGTCGCCGCAGCCCGCGCGGCGCAGGCCGGCGGCGCGCAGCGTTTCTGCATGGGCGCCGCGTGGCGCAGCCCCAAGCCGCATCACCTGGACGCCGTGGCCGAGATGGTCAGCGCGGTCAAGGCGCTGGGCCTGGAGACCTGCGTGACGCTGGGCATGTTGCGGGACGGTCAGGCCGAGCAATTGAAGGACGCCGGCCTGGACTACTACAACCACAACCTGGATACCTCGCCGGAGTTCTACGGCAAGATCATCTCCACGCGCACGTACCAGGACCGCCTGGACACGCTGGAACGCGTGCGCGACGCCGGCATCAGCGTGTGCTGCGGCGGCATCGTGGGCATGGGCGAATCGCGCCGCGAACGCGCCGGCCTGATCGCCCAGCTTGCCAGCATGGAGCCTTATCCCGAGTCCGTGCCGATCAACAACCTGGTGCAGGTGGAAGGCACGCCCTTGTCCGATGTCGAAGCCCTCGATCCCTTCGAGTTCGTGCGCACCATCGCCGTGGCCCGCATCGCCATGCCGCGCGCCGCCGTGCGCCTGTCGGCCGGGCGCGAGACGATGGACGATGCGATGCAGGCGCTGTGCTTTCTGGCGGGCGCCAATTCCATGTTCTACGGCGACGCGCTGCTGACCACCGCCAATCCGCAGATGGCGGCCGACCAGCGCCTGCTCGACCGATTGGGCATGCGGGTCGACGCCGCCGCGCACGCCCGACATGAGGAGGCGGCATGCCGTTGACGCCCGGTCTTCTGTATTTGACGGCCAGCGTGGCCTGCAGTGTCACCGTGGCCGTGATGCTCAAGCTGGCGCGGCGTTGGCAGGTCGACGTGCGCCAGGCGATCGCCATGAACTATGCCGTGGCCGCCCTGCTCTGCTGGCTGGTGCTGCGCCCCGACCCGGCACGCCTCGTGACGCCGCAAACGCCATGGCTGGTGCTGGCCGCGCTGGGCGTGCTGCTACCGAGCGTCTTTTTGGTGATGGCGGCCGCGTTGCGGCATGCCGGCATCGTGCGCAGCGACGCCGCGCAGCGCCTGTCGCTCTTCATTCCGCTGCTGGCCGCGTTCGCGTTGTTCGGCGAACCGGTCACGGCGCGCAAGCTGGCGGCTATCGCGCTGGCTTTCGCGGCCCTCTTCTGCCTGCTGCGCCAGCCGCCGCGCATTCGTTTATCCGAAGCCACGGCCGCCGAGGACCGGCGCGCGATGTGGATGTGGCCGCTGGTCGTATGGGCGGGCTATGGCGTGATCGACATCCTGTTCAAGCAGGTTGCCCGCACGGGGACCGCATTCGCGGGCAGCCTGTTGCTGACGTTCCTGATGGCGGGCGTCCTGATGCTGGCGTATCTGCTGTGGCGGCGCGTGCGCTGGCAGGTGCGGCATCTGGCCGCGGGGGTCGCGCTGGGGCTGGCCAACTTCGGCAATATCCTGACCTACGTGCGCGCGCACCAGTCGCTGCCCGAGCACCCCGCGCTGGTGTTCGCGTCGATGAACATGGGGGTGATCACGCTGGGCACCCTGGTGGGCGCCCTGGCGTTTCGTGAACCGCTCACGCGTGTGAACGTGCTGGGCATTGCGCTGGCGTTGTCCGCCATTCTGCTGATGACGCCCTGGTAGGGGCGCTTCAGGTGCCGGTGCGGCGCTGGCGTTCGGGGTGCGCGTCCGATGCGGCGTCCGATGCAGCGTCCGAGGTGGAGCCCAATCCGGCAGTTGGTGCGGAGCCCGATACACGGCTTGATGTCGGGTCCAACGTCGAATCCGGAATAGCGTCGGATCCGCCCTCCGCTCCCGCAACCGTATCAGGCGACGCGTCCATTCCACCCTGCCCCGTCGCCGAATCCACCGATACGGCCTCGGCCACCGGCTCGGGCGGAGCCGGCGCCGCAGATGGATCCGGCTGCACCATTTCCATGGCGATGTCGTTCTCGGGGTCCACCCGCGGATCCAGCACCGCCGCCGCGGGCGAACTTTGCAACGTGTCGGGCATGGGTACGAAGTGCGTCGGCGCCTCGTCGACCTGGTGCGCGCCGGTGACACGCGTGGGCCGCACCTGCCAGACCAGAATCACGGCGCACGCCGAGATGAACACGTAATACATGGCGGGTCCGCCCAGCGACATCATGAAGCCCGCGATCATCGGCCCCACACAGGCGCCCAGGCCATATGTCATCAGCAACACCGCCGACAGGCTGACACGCCTTTCTGATTCAACGTGGTCATTGGCAAAGGCGGCGCCCAACGGATACAGCGTGAACTGCAGGATGCCGAAGACGCAGGACATGGCGACCAGCGCCCAGAACGGCAACGCGATCCAGCCCCACATGACTGTAGGCAGCAGGACCAGCAACAACGCGTTGAAGCGGATGAGGCCGGCGCGGTTGATGCGGTCGGACAGCCAGCCCATTGGCCACTGCGACAACAGGCCGGCGGTCACGGCGGCCGCAACGAAGACGGCGGCCTGCGACGTGGTCAGGCCATTCTTGGCGCCATAGACCGCGGCCAAGCCGTAGAACGCACCGGACAAGTTGCCCGCCACGAAGAGCACGGTCATGGACAGCGGCACGCGCCGCATGAAGAACTTCACGTCCAGCGGCGCGGGCAGCGGCGTGGGCGGGTGGGACCGGGCTGTGACGGCAAGCGGCACGAGGCACAGCACGAGGCACATCGCAACCATGGTGAGCGGTCGCAGGTCCAGCGTGGCGTAGGCGGTAAGCGCCAGTTGGCCCAGCACGGTGCCCAGGCCGGAGACGACCATGTAGACGGAGAACACGCGGCCGCGCTGGTGATTTTCGGTCTGTTCGTTGAGCCAGCTCTCGATGACCATGAACTCGGTCACCATGACGATGCCGGAGACGATGCGGAACACCAGCCACAGGGGCATGGATTCGACCAGCGTCTGCGCCAGGATCATGCTGGTGGCGATGGCCGCGCAGGCGACGAACGCGCGGATGTGGCCAACGCGGATGATGAGCTTGTGCCCAAGCCGCGCGCCGCACACGAGCCCGAGGTAGTAGCCGGCGATCAAGGTGCCGATCCACACTTCGCTGACGGACTGTGCGGTCAGCCGCAGGCCCATGTAGGTGTTGAAGAGACCCGTGCCGATAAGCATCAGCAAGGTCGCAAAATAAAGCGACGAAAACGATGAGATCGTGGAGAGCATGGCGTCGACAACCGCTGCTGGCGCTAGCGCTGCGGGCCGCCGGGGCGGCCCGCAACACTGGCGGTAAAACAGGAACCTGCGGAGATCAGGCTTGCGAGAGCATGGTGGCCGCGTCGCTGACTTCAAACTTGCCAGCCGCTTCCACGTTGAGCTGCTTCACAACGCCGTCGACGATCAGGGCGGAGTAGCGCTGCGAGCGCACGCCCATGCCGCGCTGGACGAGGTCCAGTTCCAGGCCGAGTTCCTTGGTCCACAGCGCGGAGCCGTCGGCCAGCATGCGAACTTTGCCTTCGGTCTTCTGCTCACGTCCCCAGGCGCCCATGACGAAGGCGTCGTTGACGGACACGCACCAGATCTCGTCGATGCCCTTGGCCTTGAGGGCAGCGGCCTGTTCGACGTAGCCGGGCAGATGCTTGGCCGAGCAGGTGGGCGTGAAGGCGCCCGGCACGGCAAACAGCGCGATGGTCTTGCCGCGGGTCAGGTCGGCGACCTGGAACGCGTTGGGACCGAGCGAGCAGCCGGCGGTTTCGGTTTCGATGAATTCGGTCAACGTGCCATCGGGCACGCGGTCGCCGACTTTGATCGTCATGTAGATCTCCAGAATGAAAGGGGGCAATGCATTGAGGCAGGACTGCCTCACAGCCCCCATCATAGTTCGAGCGCGGCCGGCTTGCTGCCTTTGGCGGAAGGCGAAAAGAAGATGAACAGTTCGAAACGACTCCACACGGCGAGTACATGGGGAGGAAACGGGCGGTTGCCATAATGCCGTGGTAGACATCGCCCGCCGCAGCCGCGAGAGGCTGACCGCTGCGGAGGGCTTCACCGGGAGACTTTCGATGCGTAAATTCCTGACCGGGCTGGCATTGACGCTGGCCGCTGCTGCCCCGGCGTGGGCGGCTCCCGATGCCGCGGAGCAGGCTCAATACGATTCCTTCGTTGTCGCCGCTGGTGCGTCCAATGGCGCGGCACGTGCTTGCGGGGCTTCAGAGCCTGATCTGGCGCAGCATCAGGAGACGGCTCGGAAAAATCTGACGCGGTATGCCGAGGAGTATGGGTTTCCGACGGGCGGCTTCGATGCGGCGTTTGCGAAGGGGCAGGCCGATGGGACGACGATGATGGAGGAGATGAAGCGGTCTGGGGTGGATGGGTGCCGGGGCGTGCTGGGCGGGTTTCAGAGCGAGCGGGTGATGAAGTACGAGGAGATGAAGCGGGCGCTGGCGGAGGTTAGTGATGGGCTGCCGGGGGAGAAGGCTCGGTAGGGCTTTGGTTCTTGTGCAGGGTGATTTGAGTTCTTTAGACGCCCGGCGCGCCGGCCACCTGGGGTGCGCGGGGCCACGATTGCGGT
>NZ_DIEJ01000083.1:0-129 GCF_002418565.1 Achromobacter sp. UBA5777
GGCCAGCAGCCGGCGCCCGCGCTGCCCACCCCGCCCAAGCCCCCCGCCACCGCCAGCCGCGGCAAGCCCCGCATGCTGACCATCGCGCTGGATCCGGGCCACGGCGGCGAAGACCCGGGCGCCATCGGC
>NZ_DIEJ01000083.1:137-2795 GCF_002418565.1 Achromobacter sp. UBA5777
GGTCCTGCGCATCGCGCGGCGCCTGAAGGCGCTGATCGACAGCCAGCCCTACATGCGCGCCTACCTGACGCGCGACGACGATTACTTCGTGCCCCTGCACGTGCGCGTGCAGAAGGCGCGCCGCGTGCATGCGGACCTGTTCATCTCGATCCACGCGGACGCCTGGGTCAAGCCCTCGGCCAACGGCTCGTCGGTATTTGCGCTATCCCAGCGCGGCGCCACCAGCGCGCAGGCACGTTGGATGGCCGACAAGGAAAACGCGGCCGACCTGATCGGCGGCGTCAACCTGGGCAGCCACGACCGCCAGGTCGCGAAAGTGCTGCTGGACCTGTCCACCACGGCCCAGATCAACGACTCGCTCAAGGTTGGCAACGCCTTCCTGGACGAGATCAAAAAGATCAACCGCCTGCACAAGAACAGCGTCGAGCAGGCCGGCTTTGCCGTGCTGAAGGCGCCGGACATCCCGTCGGTGCTGGTCGAAACCGCCTTCATCAGCAATCCGCAAGAAGAAGCGCTGCTGCGCAGCTCCTCGCACCAGGACAAGCTGGCGCAGGCCATGATGACCGGCATCCAGCGCTACTTCACGGCCAATCCGCCGCTGGCCCGTTTGGGCGACCTGAGCTAGGCGGGATTCGGCTCCGCGCTCGGCCCCCTTCCCGGGTCCACGAAAAAAGGCTATGCACCTTCCGGCGCATAGCCTTTTTGTTTGCGCAGCGCGGTCGCTATTGCGTGCGGCGCGCGCGCACCAGCTTGAGGACTCCCGCCCCCACTACTGGCACCACCGCCGCCGCCAGGCCCACCAGCACGATGGTGTTCAGGTGATCGCGGATGATCGGGATGTTGCCAAAGAAGTAACCCGCCGCCACCAGGCTGATCACCCACAACAGCGCGCCCATGATGTTGAACAGCTGGAAGCGCGCCATCGACATCTCGGCGACGCCCGCCACGAAGGGCGCAAAGGTGCGCACCACCGGAATGAAGCGCGACATCACGATCGTCTTGCCGCCGTGCTTTTCGTAGAACGCGTGCGTGCGCATCAGCGCCCCGCGGTCCAGAAAGCGCAGGTTCATCGAGAACACCCGCGGCCCGATGTAACGGCCGATGGCGTAGTTCAGCGAATTGCCGGTCACGGCGGCGACGATGAGCAGCACCGACATCAAAACGGGGTCGATATGCCCGGTCGCGCCGAAGGCCCCCGCGATGAACAGCAGCGAGTCGCCCGGCAGGAAGGGCAGCACGACCAGCCCCGTCTCCGCAAAGACGATGAGAAACAGCACGAGGTACACCCACACGCCATACTGCTCGACCCAAAGGCCAAGCGTCTGGTCGATGTGAAGCACCATATTGAAAAACTCAAGCATTGAAGCGGCCCTGATATCCGAGTGGAATTTGTCAGCGACTATAGCCGACCGGGGCATGACGCTAAAATCGTCCGCACTGCTACATAAGATCTGGGCCTCATGACCGAACGTCGTTCCATCCTTGCGCTTCCCGACCTGCTGATCAGCCAGATCGCCGCTGGCGAGGTCATCGAGCGCCCCGCGTCCGTGCTCAAGGAAATCCTTGAAAACGCCATCGACGCGGGCGGGCGCGCCATCGAGGTCCGCCTCGAAGGCGGCGGCATCCGGCGCATCGCCGTCACGGACGATGGCGGCGGCATTCCGCCCGACGAGTTGCCGCTGGCGCTGGCCCGTCACGCCACCAGCAAGATCCGCTCGCTGAACGAACTGGAATCGGTCGCTTCCATGGGGTTTCGCGGCGAAGCGCTGGCGTCCATTGCGTCGGTGGCCCAGGTGTCCATCATTTCCCGCACCCGCGACGGCGACCACCCCTGGCAGATCGACGCGGGCAGCATGCAGGTTGGCCCCGCTTCCGGCCCGCCCGGCACCACGGTCGACGTGCGCCAGCTGTTCGACGCCGTGCCGGCCCGCCGCAAGTTCCTGCGTTCCGAAGCCACCGAGTTCGGCCATTGCGTCGACGCCATGGAACGCATCGCGCTGGCGCATCCGCAAATCGCCTTCCGCCTGTTCCACCACGACCGCGCGCAGCGCCAATGGCTGCCGGCCGACCCGCCGCAGCGCATCCGCGACGTGCTGGGCGCCGAATTCGCCGAGCACGGCCTGCTGCTGTCGCATTCGGTCGGCACGGTCAGTCTGGCCGGCATGATTACCCGGCCGACCGCCGCCCGCGCCCGCGCCGACCGCCAATACCTCTACGTGAACGGCCGCTACGTGCGGGACCGCACCGTCAGCCACGCGCTGCGCTCGGCCTATGCCGACGTGTTGCACGGCGACCGCCAGCCCGCGTACGTGCTGTTCCTGGACATCGACCCCGCCGCCGTGGACGTGAACGTCCACCCGGCCAAGCACGAGGTCCGATTCCGCGACAGCGGCGCCGTACACCGCTTTGTCTCGCATGCGGTCGGCCAGACGCTGGCCCAGATGGGCGGCTCGTCAGCCGTTGCGCCGGCGGGGCACGCCGAAGACGCCGAATTTGAAACCGTGGCGCGCTCGGCGGGCGACGCGGCCCCGTCCGACTCCGCCGCACCGGCTGACCGGCCTGCGACGCCGTCCACGACGGAATCTCCGCGCCCGGGCTACGGCGGTGTGAATGGCAGCAATGGCGGGTTGAATGGCGCCGCGGCTGGCGGCTCGAATG
>NZ_DIEJ01000169.1:0-2290 GCF_002418565.1 Achromobacter sp. UBA5777
GCTGAACCACCCACCACCGCGAATAGCGCGCCGTCGGGCGCGGGCCGGCCCGCCGGTCAGATGCATCAGGCGCAGCAATCGCAGCAGCCGGCCCAGCCCCAGCGTCCGGCCGCAGCGCCGACGTCGCAGGCTTGCGCGACTTGCGGCGTGGTCCAGACCATCCGCCAGGTGCAGGTGCCCACCAAGGATGACAGCAACCATCTGGTCGGCACCATCGCTGGCGGCGTGGCCGGCGGCGTTGTGGGTAATCAGTTTGGCGGAGGCAACGGCAAGACGGCGTTGACGGTGCTTGGCGCGGTCGGCGGTGCTTTGGCAGGCCGTGAAGTTGAGCGTAATATCAGACAGCAACAAACAGTGACGCACTATGAACTCACGGTGCGCATGAATGACGGCAGCACGCGACAGTTCCGCAGCGCTCAGCCGTTCGCGTTCGCTTCCGGCGACCACGTGCGCGTGGAGAACAACCAACTGCTGCCCGGGTGACCCCCGGCCGCCGGCAGCAAGCACCCGACTATGGAGACACCTGGAATGAGCGACCAATACAACAACCCGTTCGTCCTGCCCGGCATGGGCCAGAGCTCTGATTTGTCGGGCAACCCGCTGCTGGCCAGCATGGAGATGATGCGTCAGGCGTGGGCCGGGTTGACCGGTCCCGGCGGCCTCGCCAGCAGCCTGCCCATGGCCCCGCCGATGAATTTGGAAGACCTGGACCGCCGCATCGCCGAGCTTCGCTCGGTGGAAAACTGGCTGCGCATGAATCTCAGCATGCTCTCGAGCACCATCCAGGGCATGGAAGTGCAGCGCTCCACCATCAGCACCTTGCGCGCCTTCGTGGACAGCGCATCGCGTATGGATATGGGCGCAAGCCAGGACGGCGCCGCGGCGTCGCCGCTGGAAGTCGCGCTGGGGTTGAAGCCGGCGCCAAAAACGGCGGGATCTGCCAGTGCCGCTTCTGCGCAGTCCAGCAATGCGACCCCTGCAAACGAAAAGGAAAACGCCGCCGCGCAGTCGGGCGCTCAGCCGGAAGGCGCGGGCGCACCGGCCGGGACCGGACCGGAATCGGCGGCCGCCATGAGCGAACAAATGGGCGCCGCGGCGCAGTCGGCGTCCAAGGCGTGGTGGGACCTGCTGCAGCAGCAGTTCAATCAGATCGCAGCGGCTACCGCTGCATCCATGCCGGCCGGCGCACCGGGCGCTGCAGGCGCGCCGGACGCCGCAAAGTCCAAGTCCAAATCCGACGCCGAGGCCCCCAAGGCGTCGGCCCAGCCGGACGCCAAGACCGGAAAGCCGTCCGCCAAACCCGCCGCCGCGCGCAAGCCGGCCGCCGCCAAGCGCACGGCCAAGACCGCCAAGAAAAGTGGGCCTGCCGACGGCAAGCCCTGAACCCATCCTTCAATCGACACGCGGGTAGGCCGCAAGGCCGCCCGCCCGTCTCTCAACCTACTGGAACCTATGCTTAATGTTGTGATTCTTGCCGCCGGACTGGGTAAACGCATGCAGTCCGACCTTCCCAAAGTGCTGCACACGCTGGCCGGCAAACCCATGCTGTCGCACGTGCTGGACAGCGCGCGCCAACTGAAGCCCGCGCGCATCATCGTGGTGGTCGGCCATGGCGCTGAACGCGTCAAGCAAGCATTCGAAGGCCAGCCGGACCTGCACTTCGTGCTGCAGCAACCGCAACAGGGCACGGGTCATGCCGTGCAACAGGCCGTGCCGCTGCTGCTGGAAGGCGACGGCAAGGACGACGTCACGCTGGTGCTGTACGGCGACGTGCCGCTGGTGCAGCCCGAAACGTTGCAGCGTTTGCTGGACGCGCGCGGCCAGGGCGCCGCCGTGCTGACCGAAGTGCTGGCCGATTCCACGGGCTATGGCCGCATCGTGCGCGACGCCAACGGCAACGTGTGCCGCATCGTCGAACACAAGGACGCATCCGACGCCGAGCGCGAGATCAAGGAAGTGAACACCGGCATCCTCAGCGCGCCCACCGCGAAGCTGAAGAACTGGCTGACCCGCATCGACAACAACAACGCCCAGGGCGAGTACTACCTGACCGACGTGGTCGGTCTGGCCGTGGTCGACGAGGTGCCCGTGGGCGCGGCCCAGCCGGGCGCCGGCTGGGAAACGCTGGGCGTGAACAGCCGCGTGCAGCAGGCCGAACTGGAGCGCCGCTGGCAGGCCGAGCAGGCCCGCCGCCAGCTCGAAGCCGGCGTCACGCTGGCCGACCCGGCGCGCTTTGACGTGCGTGGCACGCTCACCTGCGGCCGCGACGTGTTCATCGACGTGGGCTGCG
>NZ_DIEJ01000169.1:2569-2761 GCF_002418565.1 Achromobacter sp. UBA5777
CACCATCACCTGCAACTACGACGGCGTGAACAAGCACCGCACCGTCATCGAAGACGACGCTTTCATCGGCTCGGACACGCAGCTCGTCGCGCCCGTGCGCGTCGGCCGCGGCGCCACGCTGGGCGCCGGCACCACCCTCACGCGCGACGCACCGGCCGAGAAGCTGACGGTGTCGCGTCCCAAGCAGGTCAC
>NZ_DIEJ01000267.1:0-8539 GCF_002418565.1 Achromobacter sp. UBA5777
TGTTCGGGGGCGTGGCGTTTGCGTTCGAACCGGGCGGCGAACTCCTAGCGCAAAGCACCGACACGGAGTCCGTCGTGGCGTTCGACGTGGACCCCGCCCGGTCGCGGGCGCAGCAGGCGCTGTATCCCTGCTACGTGAAGGAATAGCCATGGGGCGGGCGCCTGCAAACGCGCCCGCGCCGGATCATCCCGCCATCACGCAGTCAGCAGCGCCGGCTGACTGTAGGATTGCGCCGCCTGCTGCGCGCCGCCCTGTCCCTGCGCCGGCAGCCGGAATGCGCTGACCGCCGACTGCAGCCGCTGCGCCTGCGTTTCCAGCGACGAGGCGGCCGCCGCCGCTTCCTCGACCAGCGCCGCGTTCTGCTGCGTGACCTGGTCCATCTGCGTGACGGCGGTATTGACCTGGTCGATGCCGGTCACCTGCTCGTTGGACGCGGTGGCGATGTCGTTCACCAGCAGCGTCAGCCGCTCGATGGTCTCCAGGATCTCGGTCATCGTCAGGCCCGCCGCCTCGACCTGCGCCGAGCCGGCCTGCACCGTGGCGCCCGAGGCGTCGAGCAATTGCTTGATCTCCTTGGCGGCGCTGGCGCTGCGCTGCGCCAGCGACCGGACCTCGGCGGCCACCACGGCAAAGCCCTTGCCTTCCTCGCCCGCGCGGGCCGCTTCCACCGCCGCGTTCAGGGCCAGGATGTTGGTCTGGAACGCAATCCCGTCGATCACACCGACGATGTCCTCGATGCGGCTGGAGTCCTGCGCGATTGCGCGCATCGTGCTGACCGCGGCCTGCACGGCGTTGCCGCCGCGCTGCACCACCTCGGAGGCGGTGCTGGCCATTTCGTTGGCCAGCCGGGCGTTCTCGGCGTTGCTGGTCACGGTCGACAGCAGTTGCTCCATGCTGGCCGCGGTTTCCTCCAGCGACGCCGCCTGCTGTTCCGTGCGGCTGGACAGGTCCTGGTTGCCCGCCGCGATCTCGCTGGAACCCGTGTTGATCTCGACGACGCCGTCGCGCACGGCATGCACGGTGCGCACCAGGCTCGCCTGCATGTCCTGCAGGAAGGGGATGATCTGGCCCACGCAGTTCCTGCCGAACGACGGAATCGGCGTGGTCAGATCGCCGCCCGCGATGCGCTGGAAGTGGCCCTTCAGCGAATCCAGCGGACGTTTGACGAAATACAAGACGTAGCGGTCGCCCAGGATCAACAGCAGCAGGCAGATGCCCAGCACCACACCCATGCCGATATAGGCCTGGCGGCGGTTGGCGTCGGCATTGGCCAGCAGTTGGACTTCGCGCGCCTGCGCGTACGCCTCGTATTCCTCCATGCTCTTGCCGAAGCTGCGGCTGGCGGTGACCACCGGCCCGGACGCCTGGACGCGCGCCTTGTCGACCTCGCCCGCATCCAGATGCCGGCGCTGCACGGAAATGCCGTCGGCCAGCGCGTCAAAACCGGAACGCATCGCGTCCAGCAGCGCCGTCGGGGCGTCGTGCCGGGCCAGCTCGATGAATTGCGCCTGATGTTTCTTCGCTTCGGTCAGCGCGGTGTCGATGCTGCGCCCTTCGGCCGCGGCCTGGTCTTTCTGGCCGCCGGCCACGTATTCCAGCTGGCGCGACAGCCGCAGCCGCGCGCGCATGATCTGGTCGTTGACGCGGGAAAGCGCCGATACCTCGTGCAGGAGTTCGTTGCTGGCTGCGAGCGCTTCCTCTGCGCTGCGCAGCCCATGGACGCTGATGGCCGACAAACCGGCGATGAAGAGGCTGATCACGAGCAAGGTGCCCAGGATCATGCGGCGGATGGTGATGTCTTTCAGAAACTGTGTCATGCGCGTCGTCCCAAAGGTGCAGCAAGCCTGCATAAGGACAACGGCCCCGCCAGAACCTTATTTAGCGGATGTTGCACATCTTACGAATATGACGGCGCACCGCCCGAATATATCGACACGAACGGCAATAGTGTTGCGTGATGACGTTGTCATCGGACACCTGGCGTGTCAGCGCGACGCCGGGGTCTGCACCGGTTCACTTGCGTCGAACCGCAGGCGGGCAAAGCTGGCGATGCACGCCAGTCCGGCGCACAGGCCGCCAAGCCACAGGGCCGCGATGGCGCCGTGCGTGGTTGAGACGTTGAAGCACGCGGCGACCATGGCCGCGCCGGAGGCCTGTCCCAGCAGGCGCACCGTGCCGATCATGCCGCTGGCCCCGCCCGCCCGCGACGCCGGGGCGGAGGTCATGATGGCCCGCAGGTTGGGTGACTGGAAAAAACCAAAGCCCGCGCCGCAGATCGCCATGCGCCACGAAATGTCCAGCACCGACGGGTCGGCCGGCATCAGCGCCAGCAAGGCCATGCCCAACGCCAGCAAAGCCAGCCCCACGCCGCCCAGCATGCCCGCCGGATAGCTGTCGGACAGCCGCCCCGCGATCGGCGCCATGAAGGCCACGACGACGGGCCATGGCGTGATGAGAAAACCGGTCTGGACCTGGCTGTAGCCCAGCACCGACTGGAACAAAAACGGCAGCGACACGAAGGCCAGCGCCTGGGCGGCGAACGCGCACACGGCGGTGGCCGCGGACAGCGCAAAGAGGGGGCGGCGCAGCAGGTCCACCGCCAGGATGGGCGCGGGGTGGCCTGCCTGGCGCCGCATCAGCAGCCAGAGGCTGCCCGCCGCCAAGCCGCCCTCCAGCGCCACGCGCGGCCACGGCGCGCCGTGCGCAAGTTCATTGGTCGCCAGGACAAGCAGCCCCAGCGCCATCGCGCACAGCAGCGCGGCCAGGCCGTCGAATCCGTGACCGGATCGCGTGGTGTCGGGCAGGCCGCGCAGGGCCAGCACCGCCGCCAGGATACCGATGGGGAAATTGACCAGAAACAGCCAGTGCCACGACCCGAGCAGCAGGATGGCCGACGCCACGGTCGGCCCGCCGGCAAACGACAGGCCAACCACCATGGCGTTCAGGCCCAGGCCTCGGCCCAGCATGTGCGAGGGGTAGATGAAGCGCAGCAGCGCGCCGTTCACGCTCATCACGCCCGCCGCGCCCAGGCCTTGCAGGATGCGCGTGGCGACCAGTACGGGCAGCGACGGCGCCAGGCCGCTTGCCAGCGAGGCCAGCGTGAATACCGCGAGCCCGACGATGTAGACGCGCCGGTGACCCAGGATTTCGCCCAGCGCGGCCGCCGGCAGCAAGCCGGCCACCATCGCCAGCTGATAGCCGCTGATGACCCAGATGGAACCCGCCTCGCTGGCTTGCAGGTCGCGCGCGATGGTCGGCAGTGCGGTATTGGCGATGGCGGTGTCCAGACTGGCCATGCAGACCGCCAGCATGACGGCGATGAGTGCGCCCAGGCGCTCGGCGGCGGGCAGGCCGACGCCGGCCGGATAAACGGTGCTGCGGGAGAACGAGAGCATGAATGGGCTGCGCTGCGTGGGCGTCCGGGCGGGTGCGTCCGGATTCGTAGGGACTGATTCTAATGCGCTGTTTGAATTCGACGCTTTCCGCCCTACGGCACACGCGGAAATATGGGCATGCGCTGCGCGCTGGCCATTCAAGATGTGCGCGTGCGGTTTAAATCGGAAGGCGAACGGCGATTATCGATTTCAATAATAAGGGCGGTAATTGTCACTTAATGAAACTGCAACGGAAATTCAATCACAACAATATGTACAGTGAAAATCCCGAACGTCGCATAGGAGAGGATGCATATTGCAGCGCGATATTTCGGCCCGATTGGTTAATAATCGTAATAAAAGCACCCTGAAAAAGAAACTATTTGGTGCCGCATACCAATATTTGGACGTACGATTATCCGCAGCAGGATTGATGGTGCAACCGAATACCGTGGAGGCATTTTTCATGAAACGCTCGACCCTACGTGCAGCGACATTGTGTTTGTTTATCGGTGGTGCGGCGCCCGGCATAGCGCTCGCCCAGACTGCCACCGCCAATTTCAACGTCACGCTCACCATTACCGCAAACTGCGTCATATCCGCCACCGATCTGAGTTTCGGCAGCCAGGGCGTGTTGAATACCGCGGTTACCAGCAACACCAATCTTTCCGTCACGTGCAGCAACACCACTCCCTATACCGTCGGCCTGAATGCCGGCACGGGCACGGGGTCGACTGAAGCGCAACGGTTCATGAGCGGCGCCGGCGCCAATACCGCGACGGTGGCCTACCAGCTCTACAAACCGGGCAGCACCACGGTCGTGTGGGGCGACGCCGACGTGGCGGCGCGAGTGGGCGGCACCGGCACCGGCGCCGCGCAGCCCATCCAGGTGAACGGCGTCGTGCCCGCGCAGACCACGCCGGCGCCCGGCACCTACTCCTCCACGGTCACCGCGACGGTCTACTTCTAAGGGAGCGACCCGATGCGGATGTTTTTTCGGGCGCTGTTCGCGGCCTGCCTGGCGGGCTGTGGCGGCGCGGCGGTGGCGGCTGCACTGCAGATTTCTCCGGTACTGGTAGAACTTGCGCCCACGCAAGGCGCTGGCGGCATCATGCTGCGCAATCCCGGGTCCACGCCCATCTACGGGCAGGTGCGCATCTACGGCTGGGAACAGGCGGACGGCGACGATGTGCTGGCGCCAACCGAGGTCATCCAGGCCAGTCCGCCGATCATCCAGGTGCCGCCGGGCGGCGAGCAGCTGGTGCGGCTGGTGCGCGTGTCCAAGGACGCGCCGCCGCTGCAGCAGGGGTTCCGCCTCATCATCGACGAGATTCCCGACCCGTCTTCGCCCGGCGTGAATGGCGTGGTGCTGCGACTGCGCTATTCAGTGCCGGTGTTCGTGGCCGGCACGACACCGTCACCCGAACCCGAGCTGGCCTGGCGCGCGGAACGGTCTGGCGGCGACTGGGTGGTGAGGCTGTCCAACAGCGGCAGCCGCTATGCCCAGGTGGCCGCGCTGCAGATTCTGAATGCGGCGGGCAAGCCGGTGGCCGAGGTGGAGGGGCTGCTGGGCTATGCACTGGCCAACCGCGCGCGCCAATGGAACATCCCGGCAAAGCAGGGCGCGGCCGGGCCGGTGAAGATCAGGGCAATGATCAACGGCGACATGGTGACCGTCAGCCCGCGTTGACCGCATGACCGCGTGCCGGCGCGCCGGCAATCACAGAAGGGCAGTCTATGGCATTGCGCGCTACCCGTCACCGCGGGCAACGCGCCTTGGGTCTCGCACTCTTCCTGCTGGGTGCGCCGGCCCTGGCGGCGGATACGCCCGATCAGCTGGTCTCGTTCGGCAGCATCGCCGAGCGCGACGTGTATCTGGAGGTCAGCATCAACGGCGTCAACACATCCCAGCTATTGCGCTTTCACGACACGCACGGCCGCCTGTCCGTCAGCGGCGCGGCGCTGCGCTCGCTGGGCGTGGACCTGTCCTTGATCGGCATGTCCGACACGCGCGAAGTCAGCCTCGATGCCGTGGCTGGCCTGCGCTACGTATACAACCCGGCGGCGCAGTCGGTGGATCTGGTGCTGCCCGACACGCTGCGCATGCCGTACGAGGTGAACACGCGCGGGCTGCCGGCGACGCCGCTGGCGACGGCCGGGCGCGGCGTGGTGGTGAACTACGACGCCTATGCGCAGACCGACTACGAGTACGGGCTGTCGCTGTATTCCGAACAGCGTTACTTCGATTCGAATGGCGTGTTCAGCAATTCGGGCACGGCCTACTTCGGCGGCCGCGGCGATGAATACGTGCGCTACGACACGTTCTGGACGCGCTCGGATCAGGAGACGCTGCGCACGCTGCGTCTGGGCGACACGATCACCTCATCGCTGAACTGGTCGCGTTCGGTGCGCGTGGCCGGCGTGCAATGGGGCCGCAATTTCGCGTTGCGCCCGGACCTGGTCACCTTTCCGGTTTCGTCGCTGAGCGCGTCGTCGGTCGTGCCGTCGTCAGTGTCCCTGTTCGTCAATGGCGTGCAGCAGTATTCGGGCAATGTCCCGCCGGGGCCGTTCGTGGTCAACCAGATTCCGGGCATCACGGGCGCGGGCCAGGCGACGCTGATCACGCGCGACGCGCTGGGCCGCACCGTCAGCACATCGGTGCCCTTGTACATCGACCCGCGGATGCTGGCGGCGGGGCTATCGAGCTGGTCGGTCGAGGCGGGCTTCGTGCGCCGCCAGTTCAGCGTGCGCTCGTTCGACTACGACAGCAAGCCGGTGCTGACGGCGTCTGGGCGTTACGGCTACACCGACAACCTGACGCTGGAGGCGCACACCGAGGCCGGCCCGGGGCTGTACAACGCGGGCGCCGGCGCGATGGTGAAGATGGGGCAGCTTGGCGTGCTGAGCGGATCGCTCTCCGGCAGCGCGGGCGATTTCAGCGGCGGACAGGTCAGCGTGGGCTACCAGTACGTGCGGCCGGAATTCAGCGTGGACACGCAGGTCACGCGCCTGATCGGCAACTACGGCGACCTGGGCTCCCGCGAAGACGCGCCGGTGCCGCGCCAGACCGATCGCGTGACGGTGTCGATGCCGCTGGGCCGCTCGCAGAGCGTGGCGCTGAGCTACATCGGCTACCGCATGCCGAACGTGCCGATGGCAAAGCTGGGGTCGGCCTCGTACACGGCCAACCTGCACAGCCGCGTGGTCCTGACGCTGAGCGCGTACAAGGACTTTTCGCAAACGAATTCGGAGGGCGTCTTCCTGGGACTGGCGTTGATGCTGGGCGAGCGCGCGCAGGCCGGCGTGTCGGTCGGCCGCCAAGGCGGCGAGGACACCTACAGCGTCAACGCGCAGAGCAGCGTGCCGTACGAGGGCGGTTGGGGATGGGCGGTGCAGAACGGACGCAGCGGCGGCATGCAGCTCAATCAGGGCCAGCTCCAGTATCTGGGCCAGTACGGACTGGTGAGCGGGCTGGTGCAGGACTATGGCGGCCGGACGCAGGCGTCGGTGCAGGCGTCGGGGTCGCTGGTGATGATGGACGGCACCGTGATCCCGTCGCGCCGCATCAACGATAGCTTCGCGCTGGTCTCCACCGATGGCGCGGCCGACGTCGCGGTGCTGCACGAAAACCGCCGGCTGGGCCGCACGAATGGCAGCGGCCATCTGCTGGTGCCGGACCTGAACGCCTATCAGACCAACCGCATCTCCATCGACCCGGAAGACCTGCCGGTGGACGTGCGGTTGGATTCGACGCGGGCAGTCGTCGTGCCGCAGTCCGGCGCCGGCGTGCTGACCACGTTCAAGGTGGAAAAGTACGACGCGGCATCGGTGATCCTGACGCTGCCGGATGGGGCCTTCGTGCCGGTCGGGGCGGAGGTTGCCCACATCGAGAGCGGCAAGCGAACCGTGGTGGGTTACGACGGCCTGACGTTCGTGGAGGACGTGGCGGAAACCAACCGGTTGCGGGTGCGCGGCGGCGGCGTGTCGTGCGAGGCCGTGTTCGATTACGTGCGTTCGGATGCCGATCCGCTGCCGACGCTGGGACCGGTCGTGTGCGAGCCGTTGAATCGGGGGAAACCATGAGAATCGCCTTGCTGCTTGCCGCCATGGGCGTCTGCGCGGGCTATTCCGGCGCGGCGCATGCAAACACGTGCGCGCTGTCGGCCGGCACGACCGCCACGCTGGATTTCGGCACGGTCAATCCGCTGCTGCCGGGCGACACGGTGGCGGACGGAACGATCGCCGTGACCTGCAATTTTTCGCTGCTCGCCATCGGCGCGCGGCTTTGCTTCAGCCTGGGCGTGGGCAACACCAGTCCGTCCATCGCGGCGCGCGCCCTGGGCGCGGGCACGAACCGCATGAACTACAACCTGTACACGGATGCGGCGCGGACCCAGATCTGGGGCGCTGCGACGGCCGGGCAGCCGACGTCGCAGACGCTCACCGGCCCGCTGCTGGGGGGCGGCAACGTGTCCACCACCTTCCGGTTCTACGGCAAACTGCCGGGCGGGCAGTCCACGGTGCCGACGGTCGGAAACGCCAATACCGTCTACAGCGAAACCTATGCGACGACCGGCCGCCTGGACGTGCTGTTTGGCCTGCTGTCGGGCCTGTCGAATTGTCCGCTGGCGGCGCCGACGCAGCGCATTACGATTCCGCTGGTGGTGCGCACGACCGTGCAGAAGAACTGCACCATCAACGCGACGGACATGGCGTTTCCCCCGCGGGGCGTGCTGAACGCCGCGGTCACGGCCAACAGCCAGATCACCGTCCGGTGCACCAACGCCAACGCCTTCTCCCTGGCGTTGAATGGCGGCTCGGTCGCCGGCAACGTGCTGGCGCGCAAGATGAAACACACGACCGCCGCCGACACCGTGAACTATCAGCTTTACCAGGATGCGGCCTACGGCACGGTCTGGGGCGATGCTTCGGGCGGCGCGCCGCGGGCGGGCGTGGGCACGGGCGCCAACCAGACCTTCACGGTGTATGGCCGCGTGCCTGCGCAGACGACGCCCCGGCCGGGCACGTACCGCGACGTCGTCACCGCCACGATCACCTTCTGAACACGCGGCGCCGCGGCCGCGTCCGTTCAGGCGCACCGCGACAGTCAGGCCTCACCCGCGCGCCGCGTCAGGATTGCAAGGGTGTGGCTCGCGGCTTGACCG
>NZ_DIEJ01000237.1:0-17863 GCF_002418565.1 Achromobacter sp. UBA5777
GCTGCTGGTGGGCGTGGTGGCAGCGGTGCTGTCGATGGCCATCGGCATCACCGTTGGCGCGCTGGCAGGCTATTACGGCGGCTGGGTCGATGAAACGCTGATGCGCATCACCGAGTTTTTTCAGGTGCTGCCCACCTTGCTCTTTGCGATGGTGCTGGTGACGCTCTTCAGCCCGTCGCTCGCCACCATCGCGGTCGCGATCGGTGTGGTGAGCTGGACGGGGACGGCGCGGCTGGCGCGCGGCGAGTTCCTGCGGCTCAAGCGGCGCGAGTATGTACTTGCCGAGCGTGTGATCGGCGCTGGAGACGCGCGCATCATCTGGCGGGTCATCCTGCCGAACGCACTGGCGCCGCTGATCGTGTCGGCCACGCTGGCCATCGGCACGGCGATCCTGTTCGAGGCGGGGCTGTCGTTTCTGGGCCTGGGCGATCCCAATGTGATGAGCTGGGGCTTGATGATCGGCAGCAACCGCCCCTACATCCTGACCGCATGGTGGGCGGTGACGCTGCCCGGCGCAGCCATCTTCCTGACCGTGCTGGCCGTCAGCCTGATCGGCGATGGCCTGAATGACGCGCTCAATCCGACATCGCGAGGCCGGGCATGAACGCCGCCGACATGCCCCCCGTGCTGGAAGTGGACGGCCTGAGCCTGGCATTCCGCACGCGTGGCCGCGAGGCCGAAGTGCTGAGCGACGTCAGCTTCGACCTGCGTCCCGGCGAAACGCTGTGCCTCGTGGGCGAATCGGGCTGCGGCAAAAGCATGACGGCGCTGGCCATCATGCGGCTGATTCCGCCGCTTGCGCGCGTGGGCGCGGGGCACGTGCGCCTACGCGGCGCCGACCTCGCCATGCACGATGACGAGGCGATGCGCCGGGTGCGGGGCAACAACATTTCGATGATTTTTCAGGAGCCGATGACGGCGCTCAATCCGGTGTACACGGTGGGCGATCAGATCGGCGAGCCGCTGCGCCTGCATCAAGGGCTGTCCAAGCGCGAGGCGCGCGAGCGCGCCATCGAGATGCTCAAGTCCGTGGGCATCCCCTTGCCGGAGCGCCGTGTGGACGATTATCCGCATCAGCTTTCCGGCGGCATGCGGCAGCGGGTGATGATCGCGATTGCGCTGGCCTGCGACCCGGACGTACTCATCGCCGACGAGCCCACGACCGCGCTGGACGTGACGGTGCAGGCGCAGATCTTCGACCTGTTGCGCGAGCAGCAGGCCCGCCGCGGCACCGCCGTGCTGCTGATCACGCACGACATGGGCGCGGTGTCCGAGATGGCGGACCGCGTGGTGGTGATGTACGGCGGGCGGGTGGTGGAGCAGGGCAGCGTCGGCCAGATCCTGGCCCAGCCGCGCCATCCGTACACGCAGGGTCTCATCGCCTGCCTGCCCGAACTGGACCGAGAGCCCGATGACGAGCGTCCCGACCTGCCCGAGATTCCGGGCGTGGTGCCGTCCGTGTGGGAGCGCGGCGTCGGCTGCCCGTTCGTTGACCGCTGCAATCGCGCCATGGCGCGCTGCAGCCGCGAGTTTCCGCCCATGACCGTGCTGGATGGCGGGCAGGGCGTGTCCTGTTGGCTTTACCCGGAGGCATCGCAATGACCCAGGCGCAATCGTCATCCCTGTTGTCGGTGCGCGACCTGTCGGTGCATTTTCCGGTGGGCGGGCGCGGGCGCGATGGCAAGCCGGTGGTGGTGCGGGCGGTGGACGGCGTGTCGTTCGAGCTGGAGCGTGGCCGCACCCTGGCGATCGTGGGCGAGTCCGGTTCGGGCAAGACCACCACCGCGCTGTCGGTGCTGCGGCTGGCGGACCCCACCGGGGGCAGCATTCACTTCGACGGCAACGATCTGACCGCCATGCGCGGCTCGGCCCTGCGGCGGATGCGGCGGCGCCTGCAACTGGTGTTCCAGGATCCGTACTCGTCGCTCAATCCGCGCCAGCGCGCCGAGGAAATCGTGCGCACGCCGCTGGACCTGATGGGCATCGACCCGCCCGGCGGCCGCGAGGCGCGCGTGGCGCTGATGTTTGAACTGGTGGGGCTGCGGCCGGAACAGCGGCAACTGTTTCCGCACCAGTTTTCCGGCGGACAGCGGCAGCGGCTGAATATCGCGCGGGCGCTGGCCAGCGCGCCGGATCTGATCGTCTGCGACGAACCCGTGTCGGCACTGGACATCGCCATCCGCGCGCAGATCCTGAATCTGCTGCGGCGCATCCAGCGCGAACAGGGGCAGTCGTTTCTTTTCATCTCGCACGATATGGCGGTGGTGGAGCACGTGTGCGACGACATCGCCGTGATGTATCTGGGCAAGATCATCGAACGGGCCTCGCGGCGGGCGTTTTTCTCGCGGCCGCTGCATCCGTACAGCGTGGCGCTGATGTCTGCCGTGCCGACGGTCAAGGGTGGCCGCGAAACGGCGGCGCGGCGCGTCAGGCTGACCGGCGATCCGCCCAGCCCCGTCAATCCGCCGCCTGGCTGTCGCTTCGCCGGGCGTTGTCCGGCCGCGCAGGCGCTGTGCTCGACGCGTGAACCCGAACTGCGCGAAGTTGCGCCGGCGCATCACGTGGCTTGCCATTTTGTCGAGACGCGCGATGGCGTGACGGTGTCGCCGTTGCAAGGCTGATGGGCTTGCCGATATGTGCGCACCGATTAGTGCGCACCGATTAGTGCATACCGACTTGCGCGCACCGATTTGCGCATGCCGCCGCGCCCGTACCGATTTCTCCGACTGACAAGGAACCGCGATGACCCAGCCTTCCGGCCCCACGACGCTGTTTGTCGCCCGATCGATCCTGACCATGAATCCCGCGCAGCCGCGCGCCACGCACGTCGCCGTGCGCGATGGCCGCATTCTGGGCGTGGGCAGCCGCGAGGATCTATCCGGCTGGGGGCCGGCAGAGGTCGATGAACGGTTCGCGGACAGCGTGCTGATGCCGGGCCTGGTGGAAGGCCATTGCCATCTGCCCGAGGGCGGCATGTGGAAGTTCGTCTACGTGGGCTTTTACGACCGCCGCGGTCCCGACGGCAAGCTCTGGTCCGGCCTGAAAAGCTTTGCGGAAGTGGCGGCGCGGCTTCGGGATGCCGAGGGCGTGCTGGCGCAGGGCGAGACGCTGATCGGCTGGGGCTTCGATCCCATCTTCTTCGGCGGCGACCGCATGAGCATCCATGACCTGGACGCCGTGTCGGCGCAGCGGCCCATCGTGATCATGCACGCCAGCATGCACCTCATGAACGTCAACTCGCCCATGCTGGCGCGCGCGGGCATCGATCGCGACACCGACATCGAGGGCGTGACGCGGCTCGATGATGGAAAACCCAGCGGCGAACTGTGCGAATTTGCGGCCATGTTCCCGGTCATGCGGCTGATCGGCAGCCCGTTCCGCACGGTCGGCCTGACAGAAGAGGGTCTGCGGATGTTCGGCAAGGTGGCGCAGTGGGCGGGCGTGACCACTGCGACGGACCTGGTCAACGAGTTGAATGATGAAGGCCTGGCGACGCTGGCGCGGGTGACGGGCGAGGCGGACTATCCGGTGCGCATCGTGCCCGCCGCGTCGGCGCTGACCTACGCGGGCAACGCGGCGGGCTGCCTGGAAAAGCTCGCGGCCGCGCGGCGGCTGAATCACGGCAAGCTGCATCTGGGCATGGTGAAGCTGGTGGTCGATGGATCCATCCAGGGCTTCACGGCGCGCGTGCGCTGGCCGGGCTACTTCAACGGCGCGCCCAACGGCATCTGGGTCATCGCCCCGTCGGAACTGGACGACATGGTGCAGACGTATCACGACGCCGGCGCGCAGCTTCACATCCATACCAACGGCGACGAGGCCACGCAACTTGCGATCGAAGCCGTGGACCGCGCGTTGCAGCGCACGCCGCGGCGTGACCATCGCCACACGTTGCAGCATTGCCAGATGGCCGACGCCGCCCAGTTCCGGCGGATGGCGAGCCTGGGCATGTGCGTGAATCTCTTTGCCAATCACATCTACTACTGGGGCGACGCGCACTACGCGCTGACGATGGGGCCGGACCGCGCCAACCGCATGGACGCGTGCGCGTCGGCGGCGCGCGCGGGGGTGCCGTATGCCATCCATTCCGATGCGCCCATCACGCCGCTTGGGCCGCTGTTCACGGCATGGTGCGCGGTGAACCGGCAGACGGCCTCGGGCCGCGTGCTGGGCGAGTCCGAGCGCATCGGCGTCGACGCCGCCCTGCACGCGATCACGCTGGGCGCCGCGTACACGCTGCACATGGACCATCTGGTGGGCTCGATCGAGGTCGGCAAGTACGCGGACTTCTGCGTGCTGGCGGAAGATCCGTCCGAGGCCGCGCCGGAATCCCTAAAGGATCTGAAGGTGCTGGGCACGGTCATCGGCGGGCGTCCGCTGCCGCTGCGGGAGGCGTGACGTGGCGCGTATTCCGCTGACGGTGGTGGGCGGCTTTCTGGGTGCGGGCAAGACCACCTTGCTGAATCATGTGCTGACCGCCAGCGCGCGCCGCGCGGCGGTGCTGGTCAATGACTTCGGGCCCGTGGACATCGACGCGGGTCTAATCGCGGATCGCGCCGACAACGTGATCCGGCTGGCGAACGGTTGCGTGTGCTGCTCGATGGCAGGCGGAATGGACGATGCGCTGGCGCGTGTGCTGGCGTTGGATCCTTTGCCGGAGTGGATTGTCATCGAGGCGAGCGGCGTATCTGATCCCGATCGAATCGCGCAGGTGGGGATGGCCGATCCGCTGTTGCAACTGGAGGGCGTGATGGTGCTGGTCGATGCGGGGGCCATCCGCGAGGTGGCGGCGGATCCGCTGTTGGCCGATACGGTGCAGCGGCAGCTTCGCGCGGCGGATTTGCTGGTGTTGAACAAGATCGATCTGGTGGCGCCGGATGCGCTGGCGGCAGTGCAGGATTGGCTGCGCGAGGCTAGCGGCGGCGCGCCCGTGGTGCGGGCGTGTGAGGGGCGGGTGGATTTGGGGGTGTTGATCGGCGTGGGTGAGGGGACGGCAAGCGGGCATGAGGCGGAGCATGGTTGCGGCCATGGCGACAGGCACGGCGATGGTGCTATCTGCGGACACGGCCATGGCGGCCGCGCTGTCGGCGCCCACGGCGACGAGCTCGGCGGCGTTCGCGTGGGCGGACACATGCCGCACCACGTCGACCCGTCCGATCCCGCCCATCCGTTCCAAAGCTGGCTATGGCGAGCCCCCGCGTTACTGGACGCCGACATGCTCGCCGAGCGCCTGAAGCAGTTGCCCCGCGACGTACTGCGCGCCAAGGGCTGGGTCCGCACCAGCCGCCACGGTTGGGTGCTGGTGCAATTCGCGGGACGGCGCGTGCGCTTTGACACGCAGGCGCGCGCGCCCGCTGATCAATGCGAACCCTCGCTGGTCGTGATTGGTATGCGCGGCGTCACCAACATGCCGGCAATCACGGCGCATCTGGACCGGGCGGCGCTGCACGATGTCAACGTCGACCTTGACTTCGCACCGGACGCGGCCCACGCCGTGCCGCTGCGCTAGTTCTGGTGCAAGCGATTCCCCGCGTCTGGTCCTACCCGCGCGCATGCCGCGCACGTACCTTGAGGGTTCAGCGTGGACGCATCTCGCGCCGCGCCAGCGAAGGAGGGTAGGCAATGCAACAGACCGTCACCGTGGAAATGCTGGCCGAGTTTGCGGCCGCCTGGAACCGGCACGATATCGACGCCCTGATGTCATTCATGAGCGAAGACTGCGTGTTCGAGACCGTCGGCGGCCCCGAGCAGTACGGCAGCCGCCATGCCGGCCCGGAAGCGGTGCGCGCGGCCTTTGCCGCGGCCTGGAAAAACTTCCCGGATGCGCAATGGGAAAACGGCCGGCACTGGGTGGCCGGCGATCGCGGCGTCTCCGAATCCACGTTTCGCGGCACGGCGGCGGACGGCTCGCGGGTGGAGGCCGACATGGTCGACGTGTTCACCTTCAAGGACGGCAAGATCCAGGTGAAGAACGCCTTCCGCAAGCAGCGCCCGGCCTTGCCGGCACGGGCCTAGCCGCCATCATGGATACGCAAATGTCGGTCGGCATCTCCCGCCCGGCGCCCGCGTCCGGCGCCGTCATCAACGCCTACAACCCGGCCTACGATCCGCTCGTCTCGCCGCCTGGCCAGGGCCAGGACTACGCGCCTACCTACTGGGTGGCGACGGCCGGCTCGCCGCCCGACGACGACGGGCCGATCCGCGGCGACATCGACGCTGACGTGGTGATTGTCGGCTCCGGCTTCACGGGCTTGTCGGCGGCGCTGGCGCTGGCACGCGATTTCGGCGTGAAGGCCGTCGTGCTGGAGGCCAATCGCGCCGTGTGGGGGTGCACCAGCCGCAATGGCGGCCAGGGGCAGAATGCGTCGGGGCGCCTGTACCGCTCGCAATGGATCGAACGCTGGGGGCTGGACACGGCCAAGCGCCTGGACGCCGAGATCCGCGAAGGCTTCGAGTATTGGAAGAGCCTGGTCGCGCAGGTGGACTGCGACGCGCAGCCCGGCGGCCATCTGTACACGGCGCATCGGCAGAAGAAGATGGCCTTCCTGCAGAACGAAGCGCGCGTGATGCGCGACGTCTTCGGCTACGACACGAAGATGCTCAGCCGCGCGGAACTGCACGAACGGTATGTGGATGATCGCGAAGCGGTTGGGGCCATGCACGAGCCCGACGGCGTCGGCGTGCATCCGCTCAAGCTTGCCTACGGTTATCTGCGGCAGGCGCGGGCGCTGGGCGTGCGCGTCCATCCGTCCAGCCCCGTGCTGGGCTGGCGCGTCGAAAACGGCATGTACCGGCTGCAAACCCCCGGCGGCACGGTGCGCGCCCGGCGCGTGGCCTTCGCCACCGGCGGCTACACCGCGCAGGGCGTCAACCGGCTGCTGGACAACCGCATCATGCCGGTGCTGTCCAATTCGATGGTCACGCGGGTGCTGTCGGCCGAGGAACGCGAGGCGGCGGGGTTGAAAAGCACGGTGTTCATCACCGACACGCGCACGCTGCGCTTCTACTACCGCCTGCTGCCCGATGGCCGCATGCAGATCGGCAGCCGCAGCGCGCTGCGCGGTGCAGACGCCGAAAACCCGCGCCACCTTGCGCTGCTGCGCGAGGGCCTCGCCCGCAAGTTCCCGGCGTTGCGCGGTGTGGACGTGGCGTATTCGTGGTGGGGCTGGGTAGACGTCAGCCACGACATGATGCCGCGCGTCACGCAACCGGACCCGGCGCAGCAGGTGTATTACGCCTTCGGTTATGGCGGCAACGGCGTGGCATTCTCGGCGCATGCCGGCAGGCGGCTGGCGCAACGGATGATGGGCAAGGATGGGATCGCGTGGAACCTGCCGATCTACGACACGCCGCTACCGGGACACCTGTTCGCCCCGTTCCGCCGCATCGGGCAGGGGTTGTTGTATCGCTGGTATTACCTGCGGGACGAGTTGCTGTAGCAGTACGCGGGCCTCTGGCACCTTCAAGACTTGTAGGACTGATTGAGGTGTCAGACACCCCGTCAAAACGTAGGACTGATTCGGGTGTCAGAGACCGTCCAGAGACACCCCGTCAAAACGTAGGACTGATTCAGGTGTCAGAAACCCATGAAAACGTAGGACTGATTCGGGTGTCAGACACCGTCCAGCACAAGATCCTGCGCCACGCGCCGCTGGGCGTCGACCACCTTTGCCAGCCGCGCGATGCCCGGTTCGATATGTTCCGGCCGGATCGACGTAAACCCCACGCGCAGGAAGTTCCGCGGTGCGTTGGCGCCGTCCATGAAGAACACATCCCCCGGTTCGACCACCACGCCCTCAGCCAGCGCGGCTTCGGACAGCGCCACCGCATTGAGCCACGGCGGCCCCTGCAGCCAGCACGACGACGAGCCGGTGATCGGAATGGCCGTGAAGTCCGGCAGGTGCCGCGCCAACGCCTGCGCCAGTTCGGCGCCGCGTTTTTGATAGGCCTGTGACTGGCGGCGCAGCAGCGAATGGTGATGCCCCAGCGAGATGAACAGCGAGAACGCGCGCTGGATGTACGCGGACGGGTGACGCAGCATCAGGCGGCGCAACGCGCGCAGTTCGGCGGCAAGCTCGCGCGGCGCGACGATGTAGCCGATGCGCAGGCCCGGCGCAAAGGACTTGGCCAGGCTGCCCACGTAGATCACGCGTCCGTCCCGGTCCAGGCTTTTGAGCGCGGGGATCGCGCCTTCGCCCCAGCGGCTTTCGCTTTCGAAGTCGTCTTCAATGATGAGGCTGTCGGCCTGCCGCGCCATTGCCAGCAGGGAGGCGCGCCGCTCCATCGACAGCGTGACGGTGGTCGGGCACTGATGGCCCGGTGTGACGAACAGGTAGTCACATCCCAGCAGTTGCGTCCCCGTGCGCAGACCTTGTTCGTCCACGGGCAGCGGCAGCAGATGGCGCGTGTGGCTGGCGAAGATATTACGCGCGTCCGGATAGCCGGGGTCTTCCATGCCGACCACGGTGTCCTCGTTTACCAGCAGATCGGCCAGCAGATAAAGCGCGTGCTGCGCGCCGACCGTGATGACGATTTCCTCGGCGTCGGCCCACACGCCGCGGCGCGGCAGCACCTGCGTGCGGATCTGTTCGATGAGCGCCGGGTCGTCATGCGTGATCAGGTCCGGCGCCCAACTGCGGATGTCCAGCACCGACAGCGCCTTGATGCAGCATTCGCGCCATTCGGCGGTAGGAAACAGGTCCTGGTCGAACTGACCGTAAACGAAGGGATAGGGCTGCTTCTGCCAGTCGCGCGGCTTGGTGATGTTGCGTTGCCGCGAGGGGCGAAACCGCAAACGTTCGTCCCAGCGCACGCCACCGGTTTCGGGCGCGTCCGCCTGCGTGGCGTCGGCGGCCGGACCCGAGTGGCCTTCCATCACGGTGTCGCTGACGAAGTGGCCGCTGCGTTCGCGCGACACCAGATACCCTTCGCACACGAGCTGCTGGTACGCAAACACCACGGTATTGCGCGCGATGCGCAACTGGTCGGCCAGGTAGCGGCTGGACGGCACGGGCATGCCGGGCGGCAGGTGGCCGCTCAGAATGGCCGACACCAGCATTTGGCGCACGCGCCCCTGCAGGCTGAGGTTGGGCGCGCTGGCCTTTTCGAACAGACGTTCCCACAACACAGGCTTGAGCATCGAGGCCTGGCTGGACATGGCTGGCTCCTTTTGACTGCGGACTCCCCGCGCGCCACGCTGCCGCGGCCGGGGTGTCCGAGTCTCAGAATAAAGGAGCCGGATGGGGGAAGGAATGCGGGATTGCCCTGTCAGATTCGTCCCTTCCACGGGATGGCGAAGCGTTCCAGGTAACGCACCAGCAGGTCGAAGGCGAATGCAAAAAGTCCGATCACGATGATGCCCATGATGACCGTGTCGCTGGCCAGGAACTGCGCGGCATTCAGCACCATGAAGCCCAGGCCCCGGTCGGCCGCCACCATTTCGGCGGCGACCAGCGTCGTCCAACCGACCCCGATACCGATGCGCATGCCCGTGAAGATCTCCGGCATGGCCGCCTTCAGGATCACGTGCCAGACGATCTGGCGGCTGGTCCCGCCCATGGCGTAGGCCGCATGGATCTGTTCGATCGACACCGACCGTACGCCGGCGCGCGCGGCGATTGCCATGGGCGCGAAGATGGCCAGGTAGATCAGCAGGATCTTGGGGAATTCGCCGATGCCAAACCAGATGATGATGAGGGGCAGATAAGCCAGCGGCGGCAGCGGGCGGTAGAACTCGATCGGCGGATCGAAGACGCCGCGCGCGTAGCGGTTCACGCCCATCAGGATGCCGACCGGAATCGCCGTGACGCACGCCAGGAAGAACGCGCCAAATACGCGGCCCAGGCTGGCGAGCGCGTGCTCGGTCAGCGTGGAATTGGCCACGCCTTCGGTCATGGCGAAGACGAACTTGTCGTACACCGCGATGGGCGACGGCAGGAACAGCGGCCGCACCCAGCCGGCGCTGGTCACCAGGAACCACAGCGCGATCAGCGCCAGGCTGGTGAGCAGGCTGATGTGGCCGCTGTAGCCCGCGCCCGGTGATCCGTACACCTTGCCCGGCGCCGCCGGCGTGTGGCCGATGCGGCGCTTAGGCATGGAGGGCGTGCGGGGCGGCGGCGCGCTCGTCCCCATAGATGATGCCGAGGACTTCTTCTCGCATGGCGATGAAGTCGGGACTGGATTTGATGCCACGGCCATCGCGGGTCTCCAGGTAGCGCCGGTTGAAGGCCGGCTCGAACGTATGCGTGATCCGGCCCGGGCGCGGCGACATGACGATCAGCCGCGATCCCAGGAAGAGCGCTTCTTCCACGCTGTGGGTGATGAAGAAAAACATCTTGTTGGTCTGCCGCCAGATATCCAGCAGCAGCTCCTGGATGGTCTCCCGGGTCAGCGCGTCCAGCGCGGCCATGGGTTCGTCCATCAGCAGCATGGCGGGGTCGCAGGTCAGCGCGCGCGCGATGCCCACGCGCTGCTGCATGCCGCCCGACAGCTGGTAGATCATGTGCCGGTGAAAATCCTGCAGGCCCACCAGTTCAAGATTGCGGCGGGCGCGCGCACGGCGGGTCTCCTTGTCCACGCCTTGCAGCTTCAGACCGAATTCGGTGTTCTCCAGCACGTTCAGCCAGGGCAGGAGGGCGTGCTTCTGGAACACCACGCCGCGGTCTGCGCCCGGCCCGACGATGGGGTTTCCGCCCAGCGTGATCTCGCCCTCGGTCGGCGACAGAAAGCCCGCCAGCAGGCTGAGCAACGTGGTCTTGCCGCAGCCCGACGCCCCCAACGCGACGACGAATTCGCCGGGCTGGATGGTCAGGTTGACGTCGTGCAGCGCGATGACGGGGCCGCTGTCGTGCAGGCCGGGATAGGTGACGCTGACGCCTTCCGCGCACAGGCGCTGCGCGGCGGATGTGGACTGCATGGTCATGCTGTTCCCCCTGATCGTTGTGGCGAGGCCTGCGGCGGCAGGCCTCGTCTTCGCGCTGCGGCCGGCGCCGCGGTGGCGCCGGGCCGGGTCGGACGACGGGTCTCGTGAATTACTTCGCGGCCGCCTTCGCGTACTGATCCGTGACGAACGGGCTGTAGTCGTCCAGCGCCTTGTCGATCTGCTTCTGGTCCTTCAGGAACTTGGCGCTGGCCGCGAAGGCGCGCGCGGCGCCCGAGTCCTTGCCGCCGCCCAGCCACGTTTTGGAGGCCTGTTCTTCCACGGTCGGGAAGACCAGGAGGCCCAGCGCCTCGACGATGTCCTCGGGCTTGCCGCCGATCAGTTTCACGATGCCCTTGACCTGCGGCGAATCCGCCGTCCATTTGGCGCTGTTGGCGCGATAGTCCGCGTAGGACTTGGCCAGCACGTCCGTGAAGGCGGCCATGAACTTCGGGTTCTTCTGCGCCCAGGCCTTGTCCACCACGATGCCGTCGAAGGTCGGCACGCTGGCCGCGCCGATCTGTTCGGAGTCGGCGATGATCTTGCCGGTCTTGGCGATCTCGGTCAGCGCGGGCGGCCAGACGTAGGCGGCGTCGATGTCGCCCCGCTGCCAGGCGGCCACAATCTGCGGAGGCTGCATGTTCAGGATGCGCACGTCGCGGGGGGGCACCTTCCAGACCTGCTCAAGCCCGACCAGCAAATGAAAGTGCGACGTCGACACGAACGGCGTGGCGATGCGCTTGCCTTTCAGGTCGGCAGTGCTGTTGATGTTGGAGCCGTTACGCGCCACCAGCGCTTCGGATTTGCCGATGTTGTCCAGGATCCAGAAGAGCTGCATGTCTACGCCGCGTGTGGCGGCCGAGGTGATCCCGGTCGATCCCAGCACGCCGACCGGCACGTTGCCCGAGGCCAGCGCGGTGGAGATGTCGCCGCCCGAGGTGAACTGGCGCCAGTCCACCTGGTAGCCGGCCTCTTTGAGGGCCTTGTCGAAACTGCCGTCCGCGATGGCGGACAGGAACGGCCCGACGATGAGCTGGTAGCCCACCACGAGTTTGGTCTGCGCGTAGGCGGGCGCAGCCAGTAGCGCGGCGGCCAGGCCGGCCAGGGTGCAGCGGCGAATCAGGCGGTATATCGCGTTCATGGAGATCTCCGGGAGAGAACGGCCGCGCCCCGGCGCGACCGGCTTGCTGGTGCCAGTTTGCCCGGATGGGACCAGAACGCTAGGGCCAGATGTCCGGATCAGTAGGTGCCAAAAGCGACCGGGCCCGCCGGCTGCGCCGCCAATGCCCGAACGGGCATCGTCGTCGCAGCGGGCGGGCCCGCGATATGCGCCAAAAGGATGAGGTCGGCGCTTAGCGAATCAGGCTGAGAAACTCCGCACGCGTGGACGGGTTTTCGTGGAATTCGCCCAGCATCACCGACGTGACCATGGAGGAATTCTGCTTTTCGACGCCGCGCATCATCATGCACATGTGCTGCGCCTCGATCACGACCGCAACGCCAGCCGCGCCGGTGACGCTTTGCACGGCTTCAGCCACCTGGCGGCTAAGGTTTTCCTGAATCTGCAGGCGGCGCGCGTACATCTCGACGATGCGGGCCACCTTGGACAGGCCCAGCACCTTGCCGGCCGGCAGGTAGGCCACGTGCGCCTTGCCGATGAAGGGCAGCATGTGGTGCTCGCACAGCGAGTACAGCTCGATGTTCTTGACCAGGACGATCTCGCGCGTGTCCGACGTGAACAGCGCGCCGTTGACGATTTCTTCCAGGTTCTGGTCGTAGCCGCGGCACAGGTGGCGCATGGCCTTGGCCGCGCGGGCCGGCGTGTCGGCCAGCCCTTCGCGGGACGGATCTTCCCCTAGTGCTTCGAGAATGGCGGTGTAGTGCTTTTCCAATGACATGGGGACTCCTGGCGGCGCGCCCTCTGGCGCGCAGTGATGCAAAGGGTGATGCGTGGCGTAACGCTTGGCGTAATGCGTAAGTGTCGCAAGTCTACCTCAGCGCGGCGGGCGGACCGCGGGCTTACCCGTGGCGTGTGGGGGTATTTGCCGCGTTCAGACGCCCCGGTTTTCGACTGCGTATTTAATGAGTTCGGCCTGTCCGTCGATGCCCAGCTTGCGCTTGATGTTCAGGCGGTGCGTTTCGACGGTGCGTACCGACAATCCCAGCGTTTGCGCGATCTGCTTGTTGGCATGGCCGTCGGCGATATGGCGCAGCACGTCGCGCTCGCGGTGCGTCAGCAACGTGGCCAGGGCGCTGGCCTGCGACAGCCGCACGGCCGCTGCGGCGCTGAAGTAGCTGCGGCCGGCCATGACGGCGTCGATGGCGGTGATGATCTCCTGCGCGGGCTCATCCTTGAGCAGATAGCCGCGGGCGCCGGCCTTGACCGCCTGCACCATGTATTCGGGGTTGTCGTGCATGGACAGCACCAGCACTGCGATCTGCGGATAGCGCTCGTGCAGCAGCGCCGTCAGCTCCAGACCGCCGACGCCGGGCATGTTCAGGTCCATCAGCGCCAGATGGGGCAGGGTGCCGCCCTGCGGATCCTCGGCCATGCAGGCGGCCAGAAAAGCCTGCGCGGCGGCGGCGTTGCTGGCTTCACCTACCACTCGCAACGTCGGCACGGTTTCAAGGCGCAGGCGCAGGCCGTCGCGCACCAGGGGATGGTCGTCGATCAGCAGAAGGCGGACGGCGTCGGGTTTGTCGATCATGCTTGGGGAGGCGTCGGAAGGGGGCCGCCGGGATGCGGCAGGGGAAGCCAGGCCTGCAAGGTCGTGCCTTGCGCGGTGGAATGAAACGTCAGGGTGCCGGACAGCGCGCTCATGCGTTCACGCATGTTGCGCAGGCCGATGCCGCGATGCGGGTCCTGCTGGACCTCGGCGTCGTCAAAGCCGCAGCCGTCATCGGTGATGGTCAGGCGCAGATCGCGCGCCGAATACGCCAGCGTCAGATCCGCGCGCGTGGCGCCGGCATGGCGCATGACGTTGGTCAGCGCCTCCTGCGTCACGCGGAACAGCGCCGTTGCGTAGGCGTCGGGCAGCTTCACCGGCTGCCCGACCGTGTGCAGGTCCACCGCCAGCGGCGGGGCGCCGTCCTCGGGGCGGATGGCGAACTCCCGGCCCAGATGCTCCAGCGCGGCGGGCAGGCCCAGGTCATCGAGCAGGGTGGGGCGCAGATTGTGCGAAATGCGGCGGACCTCGCCTACCGCCATGTTCAGACGGTCCAGCGCGCCGCCCAGCGGCGTGTCGATGTGCGCAAGCGCGCGCGAATCGTCTGAATGCGACTGGCGCAGCCGCTCGCGGGCGGCCTCCAGCGACAGCTTGACCGACACCAGCACCTGGCTGATGCCGTCGTGCAGCTCCCGCGACAGTCGGGCGCGCTCGTCTTCCTGCGACCGCACGATCTGGCGGGCCATCAGGCGCAGCTTGGCGTCGGACTGGCGATGGTCGCTGATATTAAGGGCCAGACCACAGGCGGCCACGCCCAGGATGGACACCGCCGCAATGCCGGCCACCCACGCGAACATGTCGCGAATATTGGCCTGTGCCGCGGCGTCGATGCGCACCAGGGCCTCTTGCACGTCATCCAGGTAGATGCCGGTGCCCAGCATCCAGCCCCAGCGTTCCAGCACCACCACGTACCCAAGCTTTTCAACGGTCTGGTTGGTGGACGGTTTTTCCCAGAGGTAATGCACCACCTCGCCTTGCTGCCCGCCGCGCCGGGCGGCCGTCAGCAGGTTCTGGATGACGGCCTGGCCCTTGGTGTCGCGCAGGTTCCAGAGGTCTTGTCCGACCAGTTCGGGCTGGCGTGGATGCATCAGGTTCCTGCCCTGCAGGTCATAGACGAAGAAGTAGCCGTCGTGGCCGAACTCCATCTGCGCCAGCAGGTCCAGCGCACGCTGGCGCGTCGCCGCGTCGTCGCCCGCGGCCTGCAGCGGCGCGATGGCGCTGTACGCCAGGTTCACGTAATGGCGCAGCTCGCCTTCCTTGCTGGCCAGCCAGGCGGTTTCGACCACCTGTTTTTCGCGCTGCGCCAACTGCAGTCCCTGCACGTAGACGGCGACCGTGATGGCGGCGACGGCCACCAGCAGCGGGACTGCCGCAAGCAGCAAGATTTTGAGACGCAGCTTCATAAGGATTTGTATCAGGCCGGAGCAGATTTGCTGCGACGCATCAACCGGAAGGGTATCGAGGCGGGAACGCGGAAAGTTCGGAGATTTTACGGTTTCCACGGAAATTTGCTGCGGCGCATGACGTAGTAACACGTAGCTCGCTTGCGTAGTTCCGCGCTTGTTGGCGGGATGGCCAGAGCGCAATACTGGCGCCCGCGTCGACCTGACGCAGCGCGGACGCGTGCGTCCGCCACCCCACAACAATGAGTCTGCCTTCCGCGGGACGAAAAAAGCGTTTCACGCCAAGAGCATGGCGGGAGGCAAGAGGAGCACTTATGCACACCAGCAGTAAGGGACTGGGTCAGCACCTGGTCTGGCTGGCGGTTGCGGTACTGGGCGCGTTTGCGCTGGGCACCGTGGCGCTGGCCAGAGGGGAGACCATCAACGCGCTATGGGTGGTGATTGCCGCCGTCTGCGTCTATCTCATCGCCTACCGTTACTACAGCCGCTTCATCGCGCGCAAGGTCTTCCAGCTTGACCCGACGCGCATGACGCCGGCCTGGAAGTACAACGACGGTCTGGACTACGTGCCGACCAACAAGCACGTGCTGTTTGGCCACCACTTTGCCGCCATCGCCGGCGCGGGTCCGCTGGTCGGACCGGTGCTGGCCGCGCAGATGGGCTATCTGCCGGGCATGCTGTGGATCCTGGCCGGCGTCGTGTTCGCCGGCGCCGTGCAGGACTTCACGATCCTCTTCATCTCCACCCGCCGCGACGGCCGCTCGCTGGGCGACCTGGTCAAGTCGGAACTGGGCAAGATCCCGGGCGTGATCGCGCTGTTCGGCGCGTTCATGATCATGGTCATCATCCTGGCCGTGCTGGCGCTGATCGTCGTGAAGGCGCTGACGCACTCGCCGTGGGGCACCTTCACGGTGGCCGCGACCATTCCCATCGCGCTCTTCATGGGCGTGTACCTGCGCTACATCCGTCCGGGCAAGATCGGCGAGGTGTCCATCATCGGCTTCGTCGGCCTGATGGCGGCCATCACGTTCGGTCAGGACGTGGCCGCGCATCCGGTCATCGGCCCGATGTTCGATTTCGACGGCAAGGGCCTGACCTGGATCCTGATCGTCTACGGCTTCATCGCCTCGGTGCTGCCCGTGTGGCTGCTGCTGGCCCCGCGAGACTACCTGTCGACCTTCCTGAAGATCGGCACCATCGTCGGTCTGGCGATCGGCATCGTGGTCGTGGCCCCCGAACTGAAGATGCCCGCGCTGACGCAGTTCGTCGACGGCACCGGTCCGGTGTGGTCGGGCAACCTGTTCCCGTTCCTTTTCATCACCATCGCCTGCGGCGCGGTGTCGGGCTTCCACGCGCTGATCTCCTCGGGCACGACGCCCAAGCTGATCGAGAACGAAACCCAGGCCCGCTACATCGGTTACGGCGGCATGCTGATGGAGTCGTTCGTCGCCATCATGGCGCTGGTCGCGGCTTGCGTCATTGAACCCGGCATCTACTACGCAATGAACAGCCCGGCGGCCGTGATCGGCACGTCGCCTGAGCAGGTCGCCCAGGTAGTGTCGAGCTGGGGCTTCGTGATCACGCCGGCCGATCTGGTGCAGACGGCCAAGGACGTAGGCGAAAGCACGATCATCTCGCGCGCCGGCGGCGCCCCGACGCTGGCGGTGGGCATGGCCCACATCCTGCATCAGGCGCTGGGCGGCCCGGGCATGATGGCGTTCTGGTATCACTTCGCCATCCTCTTCGAGGCGCTTTTCATCCTGACGGCCGTTGACGCCGGCACCCGCGCGGGCCGATTCATGCTGCAGGATCTGCTGGGCACGTTCGCCCCGTCGCTCAAGCGCACGGATTCGCTGCCGGCCAACCTGATCGCCACGGGCCTGTGCGTGGCGGCGTGGGGCTACTTCCTGTATCAGGGCGTGGTGGATCCGCTGGGCGGCATCAACACGCTGTGGCCGCTGTTCGGCATCGCCAACCAGATGCTGGCCGCGATTGCGCTGACGCTGGGCACGGTGGTGCTGTTCAAGATGAAGCGCGACCGCTACGCGTGGGTGACGGTGCTGCCGACGCTCTGGCTGCTGGCTTGCACGCTGACGGCCGGTCTGCAGAAGCTGTTCCACTCGGATCCGCGTGTGAGCTTCCTGGCCCACGCCGACAAGTACAACGCCGCGATTGCCGAAGGCAAGGTGCTGGCGCCGGCGAAGTCGCTGGGCGAGATGTCGCGGGTGGTGATGAACGACTACATCAACGCCGGGCTGTGCGCGATCTTCATCTTTGTCGTGGTGAGCATCGTGGTGTTCGGCCTGAAGTCGGTGCAGCGCGCCCGCAACGAAAACAAGCCGACGTCCCGCGAAACGCCATACGAATCGCTGCCCGCAGCCGCTGCGGCTGGCGCGGACTGACCTTCATCCAGGAGAAGCCGCATGTTGTTCAGCAATATGACTTCAGCGGCCGGCGCCGCCGGCCGGTATCTGGGGCAGACGCTCCGGTTGATGGTGGGTGTGCCGGATTACGAGACGTATGTCGAGCATATGCGGCGGACGCATCCTGAGCAGGAGCCGATGAGCTATGAGGATTTCTTCCGGGAGCGCCAGGAGGCGCGGTACGGGGGGAAGAAGCGGATTGGGTGCTGCTGAGTGTTTTGGATGGGAGGCCTTGCTGATGCAGGGCCTTTTTTTTGGGGGGTGTTGCTGGGCAGTTCGTTGAGGTGGGGGCTTTGTTCGCGTTACGTTATTTGTAGGCTGCATTAGATCTTCGTGGGCTGCATTAGATCTTCGTAGGTCGCCCGACGCCGCGGTCACCGGGGAGGCGATCGC
>NZ_DIEJ01000238.1:0-90337 GCF_002418565.1 Achromobacter sp. UBA5777
AGCCACCGCCGTCAGCGGGCCGCTACGCGCCTTTACGAAAAACCCCGCGCCCCGGCGCGACTGCACCAGCCCGCGCGCCACGAGGCGGTCGTAGGCTTCGACCACGGTGAAGCGGCTGACGCCCGACTGTTCGGCCATCTTGCGGATGGACGGCAGGCGCGTGCCGGGCCGCAGGCCTTGCTCGTCGATGCGGCGGGGCAGGCCATCGGCCNNATCGGCCAGTTGCGCCACCAGCGTGGCATCGGCCTGGCGCACGGGCTGCCAAGGCAGGGAAGAAGGGGGGGAGTGAGCAACTGTCATGGAGATTTGACCAGGCCAGTGGTTAAAGTGACTGCAAAGGTGTACCGGTACTGTACTGACGGCTGTGCGTAGAGTGACAGCAATGCCGCAAACCTGCAACCGCAGGCGCTGCGGCCATGTCACTTTTTACGGTGCCGTCATGTCCCGTCCCGCGCTTTATGCCACGCCTTCGGCCGCCTCCGCCGCCTCGTCTTCCCTCTGGGAGGGATACGGCTACGGTTTCCTGGGCGTGCTGGTGTTTTCGCTGACCCTTCCGATGACCCGCGTCGCAGTGGCCGAGTTGTCGCCCTTGCTCGTCGGATTGGGTCGTGCGCTGATCGCTGCCCTGCCCGCCATCGCCCTGTTGTGGCTCACGCGAAGCCGCCGACCCAACCGGCACGAATGGCCGGGCGTGATTCTGGCGGCGCTGGGCATCGTGGTCGGCTGGCCGCTGGCATCGTCGATGGCGATGCAGACGGTGCCTTCGTCGCAGGGCGCGGTATTCAACGGTCTGCTGCCGCTGTCCACCGCCGCCTTTGCCGCCCTGCGCAGCGGCGAGCGTCCGTCGGCCGCCTTCTGGGGCTGGGCCGTCGCCGGCGCCGCGCTGGTCACCGCCTATGCGCTGCGCCAGGGCGAAGGCACGCTGACGGCCGGCTACCTGTGGCTGCTGGTGGCGGTCGTGCTGGGCGGAATGGGGTACGCCGAGGGCGCGCGGGCCTCGCGCACGCTGGGCGGTTGGCGCACAATATGTTGGGCGCTGACCATCAGCGCACCGGTGGTGGCCCTGCCCGTCGGCTGGATGGCGGCGCAGCAGCCCCACTGGCCCAGTTCCGATGTGGTTGCCGCCTTCGCCTACCTGGCTTTCGGCTCAATGTTCCTGGGATTTTTCGCCTGGTATCGCGGCTTGGCCGCCGGCGGAATTGCCCGGGTCGGACAAGTGCAATTGCTGCAACCCTTCCTTACCGTCGTGGCCGCTGCTTTGCTGTTTGGCGAAACCGTGGAGGCGACGACGTTCGTGTTTGCCGCCGCCGTGATCGCCGTTATTGCCGGCGGACGCCGCGCCATCGTAAGGACCCCGACATGAACCTGTTTCCCGCCAATTGGGCCGACGTCCCGCTGGCCTCGCTTTCCCTCCTGGGTCCGCTGGCGCTGTTTGCACTGGTCAGCTCGATCACGCCCGGCCCCAACAACGTGATGCTGGCGTCGTCGGGCCTGAACTTCGGATTCCGGCGCAGCGTGCCGCACCTGCTGGGCGTGAACCTGGGCTTCACGCTGATGATTTTTCTGGTCGGTGTCGGCCTGGGCTCGGTGTTCCAGCAGACGCCTGTGCTCTACACCATCCTGAAGTATGCCGGCGCGGCCTATCTGCTTTACCTCGCCTGGAAGATCGCCACCTCGGGTCCGCTGGACGAGGGCGAGACGCGCGGCAAGCCGTTCACGTTCCTGCAGGCCGCCGCCTTCCAGTGGGTCAATCCCAAGGCCTGGGTGATGGCGGTGGGCGTGGTGGCCACCTACACGCCGCAAAACGGGTTCTTTGCCAACCTGGTGATCGCGACTCTGGTCTGCGGCATCGTCAACCTGCCCAGCATCGGCATCTGGGTGACGTTCGGTACAGCCCTGCGCCGCGTCCTGCACCGGCCTGCCGCGATCCGCGCCTTCAATGTGGGCATGGCCCTGCTGCTCGTCGCCTCGCTGTATCCGGTCGCGCTGGAACTGCTGCACTGAAAAGCGGCTCAGGCCAGCAATCCCACCACGACGGCCGGCGTGACCAGCACGTTGAACAAGCCCGCCATCACCATCACCAGGCCCGCGACCGCCCCCTCTTCTGCGGCAAGCTCGCGGGCCTTGGCCGTGCCGGCGCCATGTGCGCCCATGCCGAACAGCGCGCCGCGCGCCAGCGCCGAACGCAGCGGCAGCCAGCGGCACATGAGCTGGCCGATGGCCGCGCCGAAAACGCCCGTGACGATGACGAAGACCGCCGTCAGGTCGGGCACCCCGCCCACGTGGGAAGACACCGCGATGGCGAACGGCGTGGCGACCGATCGCGGCACCAGGCTGAGCCGCAGGTCGGGCGGTAAATCCAGCAGGCTGCCCAGCAGCCACGCGCTGACGCCCGCGATGCCGCTGCCCACGGCCACACCCGCGGCCAATACCGGCCAGTACCGCCGGATCAGCGCCCGCTGCTCGTAAAGCGGCAGCGCGAACGCCACGATGACCGGTCCCAGCATGGCCATCAGCCAGTGCGAACCGGACATGTAGTCGCGATAGCCGGTATGCAGCAGAATGGCCAGCGTCAGCAGAAGCGCGGGCGCGACGACCAGGGTGGATGTCCACCAATAGGCAAAGCGGCGGTAGAACAGGCGCGCGCAGACATACGCGGCGACGGTGGCCGCCGGCCAGAACAGCAGGTTGAATTCAGGCTGCATGGCGGTTCATCCAGCGATAGCAAAAATCGATCGTCAGCGCCGTGCCGGCCATGACAAGCGCCGTGCCCAGCAGGATCACGGCCAGCAGCTTCACGCCGAGCAGACCAAGAAATTCGCGGTGGTCCAGCAACGACATCACCGCCGGCACAAAGAACAGCAGCATTTCCCCCAGCAGCCAGCTCGCCCCGCGCTGCACGTTGCGCACGCGCAAGCGCCGCGTCGCCAGCAGGATGAGCACCAGCGCCATCCCGATGACGCCGCCCGGCACCGGCAGCCCTGAGGCCTGCGCCATCGCCTGGCCCAGCACGGAAAAAAGGACGATCAATGCAATCTGCAGCAAACGGCTGCGGCGCAGCGCGCTGCGGATAAGGATGGAATGGCGAAAGCGGGGCATGAGACGTAGAACCAGCGGCAAGCCCTTGTTTTACGCTTCGTAGGCGCATAGATAAAATGAATTCGATGAATCCCATTTATTCCAAACTGGCATAGCGATGGAACTGCGAACGCTGCGCGCGCTGGTGGAGGTCGTCAGGCAAGGCGGTTTCTCCCAGGCGGCCAAAGTGATCCACGCGACCCAACCCACGATCAGCAAGGCCGTTCGGCAGCTGGAGGATGAGCTGGGCATGCTCTTGCTGGACCGGCAGGCGCAGCCGCTGCGGCTGACGGCCGCAGGCGAGATCGTGTATCGGCGCGCCCTGAACATGCTGGCCGAACGCGACGACCTGAACGCCGAGTTGGATGACCTGAAGGGCCTGAAACGAGGTGTGCTGCGCCTGGGCCTGCCGCCGCTGGGCAGCAGTTCGCTGTTTGCGCCGATGTTCGCGCGCTTTCGCAGCCGCTATCCGCGCATCGAGATCAGTCTGGTCGAACACGGCAGCCGCCGGCTTGAAGAAATGGTGATGGCCGGCGAAATCGAACTGGCGGGATCGCTCAAGCCCGTGCCGGACCACTTCGAATGGCAGCCCGTCGCGCGCGAACCGCTGGTGGCGCTGATGCCCGCCGATCACCCTCAGGCCCGCGCCGAGTCGGTAGGGCTGCACGATCTGCGCGACTCGCCCTTCGTGCTGTTCGAAACAGGGTTTGCCCTGAACCGCATCATCCACGACGCGTGCCAACGGGCGGGGTTCGTCCCGACCATCGCCGCGCGCAGCGGTCAGATCGATTTCATCGTGGCGCTGGTGGCGGCGGGGCTGGGCGTGGCGTTTCTGCCGCGCATGAAGGCCAACGAGGAACTGCACGCGAGCGTGGCTCGCGTGCCTTTGCGCGATTCGGGGACGGACTGGGAGATGGTCCTGGTGTGGCGCCGTGGCGGTTATCTGTCGTATGCCGCGCAGGCGTGGCTGGCGTTGACGCGCGAGGTCCATCCCGGCACCGCCTGATGGCGGGCCGCGCCCGGACCGGCAGACCTCGGGACAAACTTCCGGCGACCGCGCCGGAGTATGCTGATGCCGGAACCCGGCCCGACTTGCCGGGTCACACCATACATGCCCGCCCTGCCCCGACTCTCCGCCCGCCGACTGTTTGCCGCCGCCGTGCTTGCCGCCGCCGGCGTGGTCGGCTGCTCCCAGCTGGATTCCTGGCAGCGCCAGACCATTTTTTCGCCGCAATCCGAGCCGCAATCCTGGTGGCGGGACCCTGCCGCGGGAACGCAGGTGTACGACCTGACGCTCGACAACGGCGACAAGATCCGCGCCTGGTATCTGGCCAGCCCCAAAAAAGGCGCCCCCACCGTGCTGTATCTGCACGGCGCGCGCTGGAACCTGAATGGCAGCGCGTTCCGCATCGACGGCTGGAGCCGCATGGGGTATTCCATACTGGCGATCGATTACCGTGGCTTCGGTGCGTCCACGCCGCGTCTGCCCTCTGAAGACAGCGCGCTAGAGGACGCCATGGCGGGCCTGAAGGAACTGGCGCGCCTGCAGCCCGATCCGGCGCGCCGCTTTGTGTACGGGCACAGCCTGGGCGGCGCGATTGCCATCGACCTGGCCTCACGCCCCGAGCAACCGGACTTCGCGGGCCTCATCGTGGAATCCAGCTTCACCAGCATTGGCGCCATGCTGGCCACCCTGCGCTGGGGCAATGTGCCCGGCGCCAGCCTGCTCGTCACGCAGCCGTTCGCATCCGTGGACAAGCTGGCCCAGCTGCACACGCCCATGTTGTTCATGCACGGCACGGCGGACCGCGTGGTGCCTCACACCATGAGCGACGAACTCTTTGCCGCTGCCCGCAACGTGGCGCCGGACCTGAAGCGGCTGGTGAAGATAGAAGGCGCCTCGCATTCGGGCGCTTTCCGCAGCGGCACGCAGTACGAGACCGCTGTCAGAACCTTCATGCAGGACGCCAGCCAGGCGTACCAGCGCAAGAAGGGCTGACGAGGCGTCAGACGCCGGCGGCAGCGGCGCCGCTGCGGCGGGACAGCCACGCCATCACGCGGGGACGGCTGCGGTCGTACGCCAGGTTGTAGAAGAACGCGTAGGGCAGATAGAACAGCACCAGCGCGATGTCCAGGACGAAGGCTTCCCACAGGCTGATGCTGAGCCACCAGGCCGCCAGCGGAATCACGATCAGGATCAGGCCGAACTCGAAGCCGAACGCATGCAGTACGCGGATGCGGAACGTACGGGTCCAGCCGAAGCGGTTTTCGACACGGTCGAAGCCCGCGTTGTAGATCATGTTCCAGACCAGTGCGATCCAGGCGATGACCGCGGTGAGCACGCCCATTTCGAACAGCGACTTGCCCATGGCCCACGCGGCCACGGGGGCACACAGGCCGATGGCGATGATTTCGAACAAGAAGGCGTGGATGAAACGTTCTTTGAGGGTTTTCTTGGCTTGGGTCATGACCCACCTGCGGTCGATTGCTGAAGAGTGACCGCATTGTCCGCGACATTTCCGTTACGAAAAAGATAATATCCATCGGAAAAACCGATACAACTACCGACGGGCCACTGATGCGCCACTCCCTCGAATCCCTCGCCGCCTTCGCCCAGGTCGCCTCTGAAGGCTCGTTCTCGGCCGCGGCCCGCAAACTGGGCAAGAGCCAGTCCACCATCAGCGAGACCATCGCCAATCTCGAGGTGGACTTGAACGTCGCCCTGTTCGACCGCAGTCAGCGCCAACCTTCCCTGACCGCCGCCGGCAAGGTGCTGCTGGGGCAGGCCTTGCAGGTGCTGGCCGCCAACGATCGCCTGAACCGCAGCGCCAGCCAGTTATCCGAAGGCCTGGAACCCCGGCTCACGGTCGTGCTGTCCGACACGTTCCAGTCGCGCACATTCGAGGCCATGCTGAGCCAGATCGACGCGCGCTATCCGGCGCTGCGCTTCGAGTGCCTGATCGCGGAATACGAGGACGTGGTGGCGCTGGTGCAGCAGGGCCGCGCGCACGTGGGGCTGATGGCGGCGCAGGAAAGCTATCCGCCGGACGTCGCGCACGCCTGCCTGGCCGAACGTTCTGAAATCGTCTTGTGCGTGGGGCGTTCGCATCCGCTGGCCAGCCTGCCGGCGGTCACTTCCGATCACTTGAAGACCGAGCGCGAACTGCGCCTGAGCACGTACGAGCTCGACGACAAAGAGGCGACGCCCGCGCATTCGACGTGGTCGGCGCCGGGCTATCTGATGCTGCTGGAAATGGCCAGCCTGGGTTTTGGCTGGACCGAGCTGCCGCGTTGGATGATTCAGCGCTTCGGCCGCGACCAGCTCGTGGAATTGAAGGTGCCGGGTTGGCCGCGCCACATCCATGTCGACGCGGTCTGGTCCACACGCCGCGCGCTGGGACCGGCGGGCGCCTGGCTGCTGGAAAGCCTTACGCAGGGATAGCGCGCGCCGCCAAGGGGCACACGGGATCCGCGTGCGTTGACGCCAAGCGCGTGATGCTGACGCCATTGGCGCGCAGCCATTCACCCAGCTTCGGATCGGCCAGCACGTCGAATTCGGCGCGCCGCTGGCGAGCCATGGCGCTGCCCCGCTCGCTGCCCAGCGCCGGATGGCACATGACGAGGTCGCCTTCACGCGCGTTGAACAGCCAGGTCTGCAATAGGTGCGCGTAGCGGCGCTTGCCGCCGTCGAACGCATAGACGCCCAGCAGCCGTCTGTTGGTTCGCAAGCCGCATGAACGGGCCTCGCGCGCCAGCGCCGACGCCCCCAACGCGCCGATCACGCGCGCCTTCAACGACTCCTTCAGCGGAATTCCGCACTGCATGCCGGGCGCGGTCTGGCGCAGCCAGGGCGCCTGCGTGCCATAACGTCGCGCCAGCAATGCCAGCAAGCGCTGACGGATGCCGGGCAGCTGATGCACGTGCTGGTGTCCATCCACATAGTCCGGCGCCCGGCCGAACGCCGCCTCGAACGCATCGAACTGCCGGACAAGCTGCGCCTCGACCCACGCCGCGTCGAGCAGGCCCGCGTAGGCCTTGAGGATCAGCGCGCCTAACGCGGGCATCGGTTCGGCGCCCACGCTCAGCGTTTCCGACAGATTCAGGTGCAGGCCGATGTCCACGTCCAACGCGGCGAGCCGCGGCGCGTTGGCCGCGAAGGTGGGTCCCAGCGTCAGGCAGCTGACCGCACTGACGCGCCCCATGTCGGCCAGCGCAATCATGCCCTCGTCGACATCCGCATTCATGCCAAAATCATCACCGCACACCACGACGCGTTTGTTCATCACCGCCTCTCCATCTTTCCGTCCGCCATATCCCACATGCGCGCCCTCATCCGGCAAATCAGCCTGTTCATCGCCGTCGGTTGCGCCGCCGCGGCAACGCATTGGGCCGTTGCCGTGGGCTGCGTCGAAGCGTTCGGCGCCCCCCCGCTGGCGGCCAACCTGATCGGCTGGATGGTCGCCTTCGTGGTGTCTTTCAGCGGCCATTACCGGCTCACGTTCCGACATTCGCCCATCCCCTGGACCGTAGCTGGCCGTCGTTTCCTTTTCATTTCAACGATCGGCTTTTTGATCAATGAAACGGCCTACGCCTGGCTGTTGCACGCCACCGACGTGCCGTACGACACGCTACTGGCGCTGATTCTGATCGGCCTGGCGTTCGCGACGTTCATCGCTAGCCGGCTGTGGGCGTTCCGGCACAAAGCCGGTTCTTAAGCGCCGCGTCCGCCTGCAGTAACCACATTGCATGCCGGGCACTGGCGACGGCAGGCTTCACGCCTTGCAGCGGCGCGTAGACCGCGCCGTCGCCATGATTGCCCCACACCCAGAACCGCGCGCCCTCCGGCGCCGCGCACAGGCGGGCATTGAACTGGGCCGCGCTGACCAGCACCAGCCCGCCGGTGACCGGATCGAACTTCGCGGCGTCGTACAGCTCCTTGCGCCAGTTGTCGCGCACCGGCACTTCCGGATTGAGCCAGTCGTCCACGACCCACGTGGGCCGCGGCGCGCGCGCGTACAGCGCCAGATCGAAGGGGTAGGCGTGCAGCGAGACAAAGGTGTCGTCCGGCCGCGCCTCCTGCCGCACCACCGTGGCCAGCGGCGAGGCGCTGCCCCGGCCATTGAACGCCGCAATGCCCACGGCGATGACGCAGATCCCGGCTGCGACGGCGGCGCTGATGCGCACCAGACGCGGCGTCATCCCACCGGTGTCGCCGCGCCACGCCGCCCGAATGACCTCGGCCAGCAGAAAAGCGAGCGGCGCCAGCGCCGGCAGCACATACCCAATCAGTTTGGAATGCGGCAACGAAAAGAACACCACCACCACGGCAAACCAGACCGCCGCCAGGCGCCGCAGACTGCGCGCCGGCCCTTCGGCCCAGAAGGCGCGGCGCAGGATGCCGCCGCCCCATAGTGACCACGGCAGGCTCAGGCCAGCCAGCACCGGCAGGTAGAACCAGAACGGCTGGGCGTTGTTGAAGCCGCTGGCGGCGAAGCGCTGGAAATGCTGATAGACGAAGAAATAGTCGTAAAAGCCGGGATACCGCACCTGCATCAGCACGAACCACGGCGCCGCCACTGCCATGAACACCAGCAGCGCCGGCGGCCACACCAGCGCCGCCAGCCCGCGCCAGCGCCGCTCCCAGACCAGCCAGAGCAGCAGGATCGCCCCCGGCAACACCAACCCGATCAGCCCTTTGGCCAATACCGCCAGCGCGGCCAGCGCCGCGGCAGCCACGGACATCCCGCGCGCCCCTTCCGCGCGTTCAACGCGCAGCGCGGTTTCAGCAGCGGCCAGTACGCACAACGTGATGAGCCCCGCGACCAGCATGTCCAGGTTGGCGAACTGCGCGCCTCCATAGAAGAACGGCATGGTGCAAAGCGCCAGCACGGTCAGCGTGGCGGCAAACGCATCGCGATGACGCCGCACAAAAAAATACAACCCCGCGGCGGCGGCCCACGCAGCCAGCCACGAGGGCACGCGCGCCGCCCACGGATGCACGCCGAACACCGAGAACGACAACTCTGTCAGCCAGTAGTACAGCGGCGGCTTGTGGAAGTACGGCATGCCGTCCAGCAACGGCACGGCGTGCGAGCCGCTGCGCAGCATGTCCCAGGCAACGCCGGCATAGCGCCCTTCATCGGGCAAGGTCAGCGGACGTATCCACGCCAGCCAGGCCAGCCAGATGCCGACGGCCAGCAAAAACCGTCCTGCCGGCGGGGTCCATTCGGAGCGCGCCGGTGTGCTGGAGTCCGCCATCATCAGCCCTGCGCCTTACCAGCGGGGCGGCCGCGGTTGCGCCGCACGACGAACAGCGGGCGGCCCTTCACCTCGTCGAAGATGCGGGCGACGTATTCGCCCACCACGCCCAGCGAGATCAGATTGACGCCCGCAAAGAACAGCACCGCGGTGACGATGGTCGTCCACCCGGAGACGGCGTTGCCGGACATCAGGTAATCGCCCACGAGAAAGGCCGCGTAGGCCAGCGCCAGCACGGCAAACGCCACGCCCACCAGGCTGACCATGCGCAGCGGCCACGTCGTGAATGCCGTCAGGCCGTCAAGCGCCAGGCGAAAAAGGCGCAGCCCGCTATAGGTGCTGGTACCGTGCATGCGCTCGTCCGGCGTGTAGGGCACGGCCTCACCCTTGAAGCCGACCCAGGCATACAGGCCCTTCATGAAGCGGGTGCGCTCGGGCAGCGCGATCAGCGCATCGACCACGCTGCGGTCCATCAGCCGGAAGTCGCCGGCGTGCGCTGGCACCTGCACGCCGCGTGCATTGCTGAGCAACTGATAGAACCAGCGCGCGCCCGAGCGCTTGAGCCAGGATTCGTCGGCGCGGTCGCGCCGCACGGCGTACACCATCTCGGCCCCCGCGGACCATCGCGCCAGCATCAGCTCGATCAACGCGGGCGGATGCTGCAGGTCGGCGTCCAGGCAGATGACCACGTTGCCGCTGGCGGCTTCCAGACCTGCGCTCAGTGCCGCCTCCTTGCCGAAATTGCGGGACAACTGCACGTGGCGAAAGCCTTCGTACTCGGTCCATTCCGCCATCAGCGCGTCCGTGCCGTCGGTGCTGCCATCGTCGGCCACGATGATCTCCCAGCTGGTGCACAGCGCGGAAAGGCGGTTGCGCAGCAGCGGCAGCAACACGCGCAGGTTCTCGCACTCGTTCAGGCACGGAATCACGCAGGTGACGCGGATGTCATACGGCACGTCGGCGGCCTGCGGCGGCCACACGGACCTGAGCGGCAGAGATTTTGCCAGCACCTGCGGCGCAGGCGGGTCGGACCGGAACTGGATGTGCATGAGGTTCTGCAATGACGGAATGCGGGACACGATGCGGTGCAGTATGCGCAGGGGCTCGTCGAATTTTCATGAAATGCCGGCCCGCGCCCGGCCGCTAAAATGGCGGGCATCTCCAGTCTTCGGGTTGTCATGCAATACCAAGTCCGTGCCATGATGGTCAGCGATGTGGACGCCATCCTGCAGGCCCAGGCGCTCGCTTATCCACGCTTTCTGCTGGAAGGCGCCGGCTTCTTCCTGAACCGTCTCGCGCTTGCGCCGCAATATTGCTGGGTCGCCCAACCCGCCTCGCCCATGTCTTCTGGCGCGCTGCTGGGCTACCTGATTTCCTACCCGTGGGACGCGGGCCTGCCGCCCGCCCTGGACGTGCCGCTACCCGCGCTGCCGGCGCGGGCCGATCACTGGTTTCTGCATGACTGCGCGGTCGTGCCGGCGGCGCAGGGCATGGGCGTGGGCCAGGCGCTGGTGGGCGCCGCCGCCGCAAGCGCCATGGACAACGGCCTGACGCGCGCCAGCCTGGTGTCCCTGGCATCGGCGGCCGGCTATTGGTTGCGTCACGGCTACGCGCCGCTTGCGCCGCAGACGCCGGGTCTCGCCGAAAAACTCGCAGGCTACGGCGAGGGCGCCAGTTACATGTCGCGCGCCTTTCCCTTCCCGGCCGCGCGCCCGTCACGCGCCTGACGGCGTCCCCCTCGTGTACACGAGCACTGGCCTGGACGTAAGATAGCTTCGCAGTCCGCGAGCGATGCGGCGGAAAATGGCCTGAACAGCGGGCTTGAACATCGGGTTTGAACAGCTAGTCTTGCTGCGCCCCGGCGGGGCGCGAAGGTTCATATGATCTCCCTTTCGCCCGTCCAATCCCTCCTCGCCTGCTGCCTCGTGCTCGTCATCGGACGCGTCATGACCACGCGCATCGGCGTCCTGGCGCGCTACAGCATTCCGGACCCCATCGTGGGCGGGCTGCTGTTCGCGGTATTGGCCTATCTGCTGTCGACGTGGGGCGGCGTCGCCGTCTCGCTGGAGACCAGCATCAAGCCCACGTTGCTGCTGCTGTTCTTCGGCTGCATCGGGCTTACCGCCAACCTCAAGCTGCTGGCGCGCGGCGGGCCCCGTCTCATCGCCTTTCTCCTCGCGTTGATTCCGTTTCTGGTCCTGCAGAACGCGGTGGGACTGGGGATGGCATGGCTGCTAGACATGCACCCGCTCATGGGCCTGCTGGGCGGCACGATCACGCTGGTGGGCGGCCACGGCACCGGCGCGGCCTACGCGACGCGCTTTGCCGACTTCAACAACATCCAGGACGTCATGCCGCTGGCCATGACGGCGGCGACGCTGGGACTGGTGCTGGGCGGCGTGGTGGGCGGCCCCGTGGCGGAATGGATCATGCGCCGCCATAAGGTGTCGGGCAGCCTGGACCACACCGCAGCCGAGGGCCACCAGGCCATCGACCTGAATGAAGCGCATCAGCCGCCCACCCCCGGTACGTTCATCCTGTCCATGACCGCCGCGTTCGTCTGCCTGGTCGTCGGCGGCATGCTGGCAGCGCTGGTGGAAGATGCCCCGGTCAGCCTGCCCAACTTCCTGTGGTGCCTTGCGACCGGGGTACTCATCCGCAACGCAGGGCCGCTGGTGGGCATCCGGCTCGACGATCGCGCCACCGACATCATCGGCACGATCTCGCTGTCGCTGTTTCTGGGGATGACCATGATGACGCTGGACCTGTCCAGCGTCGCGCGCCTGGCCGGTCCGCTGGCGCTGATGCTGGCGGTGCAGACGCTGGTCTGCGCGCTGTACGCCGCCTGGGTGGTGTTCCGGATGCTCAAGCGCGACTACGAGGCCGCCATCATGTCCGCGGCGTTCTGCGGCTTTGCGCTGGGCGCCACCGCCACCGCCATCGCCAACATGCAGGCGCTCACGCGCCGCCACGGCCCGGCGCCGGAAGCGTTCATCGTGGTGCCGGTCACCGGGGCCTTCCTGGTGGACATCCTGAACGTGATCGTACTGAGTTCGCTGATTTCCTTGCCGTTCGTGGGAGGGATGTAGCCATGTTCAAAAGACTCTTGATGGTCTTGCTGTGCGCGGTGCTGGCCGCGTGCGGCCGCGCGCCCGATGCCGACGCGCTTCGCGCGGACGTCACGCGCAGCCTGGACGCGACTTACGGGCAGGACCTGTTCCGCATCGCTGACCTCAAGCGCATGGGATCGGCCACGGACAGCACCGCCCCGGCGGGCGAAACCCGTCGCGTCGTGTACTACGACATCGACCTGGAACTGACCCGCGACATTTCGCTGGGCGCATGGGACCAGCCCGGCGCGGCGTCGCTGGTGACGTTGCTGGGCGCCGGTCCGCGCAGCATCAGCGGCGTGAAGTCCGGCGGCAACAAGGCCGGCGACCGCATCGTTGCCCACGCCAGCGCCATCTACCGTGAAGCGGACGGCGCGTGGAAGCTGGTGACGCCCGCAGGCTTCAAGGCAGCCGAGGCGCCCTCCCTGGATACCGGGGCCCCGCCGCCCGTCACGCGTCAGCTGCTGGACACGCTGGACCAGATCACCCACTCGGTAACCTACAGCGCGTCCAGCACGGCCCAGCACGTCGTCCAGCAGGAGCTGGAACGCTCGGTGGCGCGCATCAATGGCCGGCTGTCCCGGCTCCAGCAGGGTTACCCGCTGGCCGGCGGTCCGGACCGCGGCGAGTACCTGGCCTTTTCCCGCGCCCTGAGCGACGTGGCGCGCGCGCGCCAGATCCGGGTGTCGCCGCTCATCACCGGCGGCGGAGCCGACAACATCGCATTGCTGCGCAGCGGCGACGCCGTCGTCGGCCTGGCGCAGGCCGATACCGCACAGATGGCCTACGAGGGCACGGGTCCCTTCGCGGGTCAGGGGCCGTTTCCCGGCCTGCGTGCCCTGGGCAGCCTGTATCCGGAAATGGTCCATATCGTCGTGCGCGACGATCCCTCGATTCGCGGTGTGCGGGACCTGAAGGGCAAGACGATCGCGCTCGGCCCGGAAGGGTCGGCCGTGCGGGCCACATTGCAAACCGTGTTGGCGGCGCATGGCCTGCAGGCCGGCCGTGATTACCAGGTGTCCGATACGCCGTTCGTTGCCGCCCTGCCGCTGCTGCAATCCGGTGCGATCGATGCTGCCGCCCAGGTGATCGGCGTGCCGGCCACGCCGCTGCGCGACGCGCTGATTCCCGCGCAGCTCAAGCTGTTGCCGCTCGACGCCGATGCCATCAAGACCCTCACGGCGGGCGACAGCGTGCTGATGCCGCTGGACATCGCGGCCGGCACGTATCCCAATCAGCAGGAACGCATCCCCACCGTCGGCGTGGCCGCGCTGATGTTGACCACCACCGACCTCACGCGCGACGAAGCGCTGGTCGTGGTGCGCGCGGTGTACCAGGCAGGCCAGGACCTGCTGGCGGCCGGTTCGACGCAGGGCTCGCAGGTATCGGCGGCCACCGCCCGGCTCGGCCTGAGCGTGCCGCTGCACGACGGCGCCGAAGAAGGGATCGCCCAACTGGAGCACGCCAAACCGCGCTGAGGCGCGTTGCGTCTATGATGGCGCTCCCTATCAGGAATTCCGATGAACAAATTCGATCTTCAAAAGAACCAGGCCCTCAAGCTGGCCGGCCAACTCAAGCAATCGGCGACGCCCGACCGTTTTGGCGCCTCGTCCCAAGTGCCCGACCGCCGCGAGCAACGCAAGCTGGATCAGGCCGCCGGTCTGGTGCCCTTCCCGCTGAAGCTGTCGCAGGCGCAGGCCGACAAGCTGCGCGCCGCCGCCGCCGAACGCGGCGTGTCGACCAACGACCTCGTGGCCGAGGCGCTTGAGAAAGCGCTGGGCAAGTAAGCGCTATGCGCATCTGGGTCGACGCGGACGCCTGCCCCGCCGTCATCAAGGACATCCTGTTCCGCGCCGCGCAGCGCTGGCAGGTGCCCCTGACGCTGGTGGCCAATCAGGCGCTGTACACGCCGCCGTCGCCGCTGATCCGGGCCGTGCAGGTGCCGCGCGGCTTTGACGTGGCCGACGCGCATATCGTGGAGCGGGCAGAAAAGGGCGACCTGGTCATCACCGGCGACATTCCGCTAGCTGCGCAGGTGCTGGAAAAGGGCGCGATGGCGCTCAACCCCCGCGGCGAACGCTACTCGCCGGAAACCATTCGCGAGCGGCTGGCGATGCGGGACATGATGGAAGAACTGCGCGCCAGCGGCGTGGACACGGGCGGCCCGTCGTCATTCAGCCAGTCCGACCGCAAGGCGTTCGCGAACCAACTCGACACGCTGCTCGCGCGGGTGGCCCGCCAGCAGGCGCAGAAAAACTGAAAACCGCCGGCAGCCCCGGCGGTCAATTATAAGTGGTCAGTAAAAGGTGATGTACGCCTTGTAGATGATCGCGCCGATCGCGGTGACAAGGCCCAGGCCCATCAGGGTCATGCCGAGATTGCGGTCACGGAACCCGAAGCCGATCAACATGAGCGCCACGCCGGTGCAGATGATGATGAGCATGGTGTTGGTATGCGGACCCATGGCCTTCTCCTGTTTTGCTCGGCAGTCATTCGCCGTTTTATCGATGATAGACAGGCGTGGAACAGGCTTGGCGCAACCGAAAGCTGGCCGATTGCGACAGATCAGAAGAAGATTAATGAATCAAAAACAAAAAAGCCAACCGATGAAGGTTGGCTTTTTGCATACTGCCCGAAGAACAAAACCGATATCGCTGAATTACTGCTGCATTGCTGCGACGACATGGGCGTTGTCTTTTGGGGCTCTTCAAAGAGCCGTTAAGCCCCAGAAGGTCTTTGGTGGGTAGTACTGGGTTCGAACCAGTGACCCCTGCCGTGTGAAGGCAGTGCTCTACCACTGAGCTAACCACCCCGAAAGAGGCGAAATAATAGCACGAATTTTTAAACGTGCGCAAGTCGCCTCGGGAAAACTTCTTTGCGGCCGTGCTGTGCAGCCCTTTTACGCTGCCGTTGCAACAGGCGCATCGAGCTTGCGCCAGATGCTCTCGCCGCCCACGCTCTTGTCCAGCGCAGCCACGTAAGCCTCGTGCTCGGCCAGCTCTTCCGCATTGGCATACAGCACCGGCAGCCCCGAGGCGTCGAACTTGGCCAGCACCAGGCCATCGCTGCCGGTGCCTGCGTTGTCGTCCACGTCGATCAGCAGCGCGTCCTGGCCGCGCGTCATCGCCAGCCAGACTTCGGCCAGAAGCTGCGAGTCGAGCAATGCGCCGTGCAGCGTGCGGTGCGCGTTCGAGATGCCGAAGCGGTCGCACAGCGCGTCCAGCGAGTTGCGCTTGCCGGGGAACATGGACCGGGCATGCAGCAGCGAGTCGGTGACGGTCTCGCAGAATTCGGTAATGGGACCGCGCCCGGTCTTGGCAAGCTCGGCGTTGAAGAACTTCACGTCGAACGCGGCGTTGTGCGCGATCAGCTCGGCGCCCTGGATGAACTTGACGAATTCGTCCGCGACCTCGGAAAAGCGCGGCTTGTCCGACAGGAACTCAGTGGTCAGCCCGTGCACCGCGAGTGCCTCGGGATCGCTGTCGCGGTCAGGATTCAGATAGATGTGCAGGTTGTTGCCCGTGGCCATCCGGTTGACGAGCTCCACGCAGCCGATTTCGACGATGCGATGACCCTGTGCAGGGTCCAGTCCGGTGGTTTCAGTGTCAAAGATGATCTGGCGCATAACGATTCCGACCCGTCGATTCCGACGGGTCTATTCCGAAGGGTTTATTCCGATGCTTGAGGCTGCGAGGCCGGCGGCGTATGCGGTTGATGCGCTTCGCTGCCGGACTCGCCTGCCTTCTTGCGTGCGGTGGCAATCAGCGTGTAGGCCACCGGCACGACGAACAAGGTCAGTAGTGTACCCAGCAACAGCCCCCCGACCAGAACCCAGCCGATCTGCTGCCGCGATTCCGCGCCCGCGCCCGTAGACAGTGCCAGGGGGACGGTACCGAGCACCATGGCGCCCGTGGTCATCAGAATGGGCCGCAGGCGCAGCACGCTGGCTTCGACCACGGCCTCGAACAGCTCCCTGCCCTCGTCGCGCAACTGGTTCGTGAATTCCACGATCAGGATGCCGTGCTTGGTGATCAGGCCGACCAATGTAATGAGCCCGATCTGGCTGTAGATGGACAGCGTGCCGCCCGTCAGCCACAGCGCCAGCAACGCCCCCGTCATGGACAGCGGCACCGACAGCATGATGATGAACGGATTGCGCCAGCTTTCGAACTGCGCGGCCAGCACCAGGTAGATGAACGCCAGCGCCATCCCGAACACCAGATAGATGCTGCCCGACGAATCGCGGAACTCGCGCGACTGGCCGTCCAGGTCCGTGATGATCGTGTTGGGCAGGACCTCACGCGCCACCTGATGCATGTGTTCCAGCACTTCGCCCAGCGCGTAGCCCGGCGCGACAGCCGCATCGATCTTCACGGCGCGCAGGCGGTTGAAGTGGTTGAGCGACTGCGGCGACACGCCTTCGTGCACACCCAGCAGGTTGTCCAGCTGGACCATGCTGCCGTCGCGCGCGCGCACATAGATGCCCGAGATATCGGTGGGATTGGCGCGGTCGCGCGGCGTGACCTGCACGATCACGTCGTACTGCTCGCCCTCGTCCTTGTAGCGGGTGACCTGGCGCCCGCCCAGCATGGATTCCAGCGTGCGGCCCACGACGTCCACGTTGGCACCCACGTCGGCCATCTTGTCGCGGTCCACGCGCACGCGCAGCTCCGGCGTGTTCAGGCGCAGGTCGGTGTCCAGGTTCAGCAGGCCCGGATACTTGCGCAGCTCGGTCAGGAAAATCTGGGTCAGCCGCGACAGCTCTTCATACGAGGCCTGGCTCATGATGATGAACTCCACCGGCTTGGACCGGGCGGACTGGCCCAGCGACGGCGGATTCGTGGGAAAGGCGCGCACGCCCGGCAGCGAGGCAAACTGCGGCTGCAATTGCTGCGTGATGGCCTGCTGCTTGCGCTCGCGCTCTTCCCAGGGCTTCAAGCGCAGGATCGCGGTGCCGTCCGTGACCGTCGGAAAGCCCACCGTGACCTGGCTGCCGCTGGCTTCCGGAATGTCGGCATAGAACTTCTCGATGCCCAGCATGCTGTCCAGCGTGTAATTCAGCGTCGCGCCCTCGGGCGCGTTCACGATGCCGAACACCACACCGCGGTCCTCGACCGGCGCCAGCTCGCTCTTGACCACCTTGAACAGCACGCCGCTGCCTGCAGCGACGGCCAGACCGATCACCACGACGATCCAGCGATGCCGAAGCGACGCGCCCAGCATGCGGCGATAGCCGTTGCTCATGCCGTTCAGCCAGCCTTCGATCAGGTTGTACCAGCGGCTATGGCTGGTCTCGTGCCGCAACAGCACGGAACACATCATGGGCGTGAGCGTCAGCGCCACGAAGCCCGACACCAGCACCGCGCCGGCCAGCGCCAGCGCGAACTCAATGAACAGCCGGCCCGTACGCCCCGTGGCGAACGCCAGCGGCGCATACACGGTGACCAGCGTCATGGTCATGGCGACCACCGCAAAGCCGATTTCCTTTGACCCCCGAAGCGCCGCTTCCTTGCGCGGCATGCCGTCCTCGATGTGGCGGTAGATGTTCTCCAGGACCACGATCGCGTCGTCCACCACCAGGCCGATCGCCAGCACCATGGCCAGCAGGGTCAGCGTGTTGATGGAAAAGCCGAACAGGTACATCAGCGCACACGCGCCCACCAGCGACACCGGGATGGTGACGATGGGAATGATGCTGGCGCGCAGGTTGCGCAGGAAGAAGAAGATCACCAGCACCACCAGCACGATGGCCTCGATGATGGTGTGGAACACGGAATCGATCGACCGCTCGATGAACACCGACGAGTCGTACGCGATGTTCAGCTTCATGCCGGCGGGCAAGGTCTCGTTCAGCCGGGCGACTTCCTGGCGCGCCGCCTTGGACAGTTCCAGCGGGTTGGCGGTGGACTGCCGCGTGACGCCGATGTTGATGGCGGGTTTGCCATTGAAGCGGGACAGGATGCGGTCATTGGCGGCGGCGATCTCGACCTTGGCCACGTCGCGCATCCGCACCGGATAGCCCTTCACGTTGGCGACGATCACGTCTTCAAATTGGGCCGGCGTCTGCAGGTCGGTCGCGGACACCACCGAGAATTCCCGCGCGCGCGATTCGATGCGCCCCGCCGGAATTTCCACGTTCTGGCTGCGCAGCGCGGCTTCCACGTCCTGCACCGTCAGGCCGTACGCGGCCAGCTTGTCGCGGTCGACGTAGATGCGCATGGACGGCAGCCGCTCGCCAAAGACGCGCACTTCGGCCGCCCCCGGCAGCACCGACAGGCGGGTCTTGATATAGCGATTGATGTAGTCGGACGTCTGGATGGCCGAAAACGATCCCGATTCCACCGCGATGTAGATGATGGGCTGGGAATCCGCCTCGACCTTGCCGATGATGGGCTCGTCGATCTCATCCGGCAGAAAGCGCCGCGCGCGCGAGACCTTGTCGCGGACTTCAGCCGCCGCGGCGTCCGGGTCGCGCGTCAGGTTGAACTTGATGTTGATCTGGCTGCGCTCGGAGCGGCTGCGTGAGGTCATCACGTTCACGCCTTCGATGCCGGCCAGCTGGTCTTCCAGCGGCTTGGTCACCTGCGATTCGATCACCTCGGGCGAAGCGCCCTTGTACGTGGTGTCGACCGATACGATCGGTTCGTCGATCTTGGGGTATTCGCGCACCGTCAGGCGCGAATACGAGATCAGGCCGATCAGCACGATGATCAGCGACAGGACCGACGCGAACACCGGGCGCTTGATACAGGTTTCCGAGATACGCATGGCGCTATCGCTGAAAGGGTAAGGGGCCGGCTATTGGCCGTTGCCCACGATGGTCACGGGCGCGCCATCGGTCACGCGCTGCAGGCCCGAGACCACCAGCTGGTCGTTCAGGGCGACGCCGGTCAGGATCTCGACTCGGCCCTCTCGGCGCTCGCCGATGGTCACTTCGCGCCGGTGCGCCACGCCGTTCTCGACCCGGTAAACGTACTGCGTTTCGCCCGACGGCGATAGCGCGGCCTCGGGCGCGACCAGCGCCTTGTCCTCGTTGAACAGCAGTTGCACCCGGGCGAACATGCCGGGGCGCAGCACGCCGTCCTGGTTGGCAACGGTGGCGCGCAGCAGGATGGACCGCCCCCCCGCGTCGACCAGCGGGCTGACCGCGTAGACGAGGCCCCGGCGCTCCTGGCCGGGCAAGGCGTCCAGACGCAGCGTCAGTTGCTGGCCGACCCGCACCTTGCTCAAGTACATCTCGGGCACGCGGAAATCCACCTTGAGCGGATCGATCGCCTCGAGCGGCGCCAGATCCTGCCCCTGATTCACGTAGTCGCCCACCGACACGCTGCGCAGACCGACGATGCCGGCGAATGGCGCGGTGATCGTCATTTTGTCGAGGCGAGCCTGGGCCAGCGCCACGGCGGCCTCCTGCACCTTCAGCGTGCTGGCCGACTCGTCGCGCGCCTGCTGGCTGACGAATCCCTTGCCCTGCAGTTCGACGGCGCGGCGGTAATGGCTTTGTGCCAGCGTCAGGTTCGCGCGCGCCTGTGCAAGTTCGGCGCGCGGCACCGAATCGTCCAGACGGATGAGCAACTGACCCTGCTTGACGGGCTGGCCTTCCTTGAAATCAATGGCCTGGATGCGCCCGGCCACTTCGGGGCGCAGGACGACGGACTCATCGGAACGCAGGCTGCCCACTGCGGACAGGCCGCGAGCAAAGGGAATTTCCTGGACGGCGGCCACCGCCACGCGGGACGGCGCGGCGGGCGCGGCTTGAGATTTGGTGGTGACCGGGGCGGGAGCGGCGGTCGGCGCCAGCCAGCGCGGCACAAATACGCCGAGCGCGGCCCCCGCGGCCAACCCTGCCGCGACGGCGGCCAGCAGTACAGCTTTTTTCATGCGCGAAAGTGGCGGTGTTGCGGCGCGGACCGGGCATGCCCCACTCGGACGTCGCCGCAGGAACTGGAGGAAGGGAAGGCACTTTAGCACCCGGATTTACATACTGGAACAATCCTGAAGCGCGATGAAAGAACTAAATCTGCCCTAGTGGGCCGATTTGAGGGTATTTCCGGATGCCGGCGGGGCGGCCGATACCGTTCAGGCGCGGCGCGCGACCTCGACGCCCATGTTGGCAAGCTGGTCGGCGCGCTCGTTGCCGGGGTCGCCCGCGTGACCGCGAACCCAGCGCCACGACACCGTGTGCCGCTGCACCTGCTCATCCAGCGCCTGCCAGAGCTCGGCATTCTTGACCGGCTTTTTCTCGGCGGTGATCCAGCCGCGCCGTTTCCAATTGGCCAGCCACTCGGTCATGCCTTTCATGACGTATTGCGAGTCGGTGTGGATGGTGACGACGCACGGGCGCTTGAGGGCGCGCAGGCCTTCGATGACCGCCAGCAGTTCCATCCGGTTGTTCGTGGTCTGGAGTTCGCCGCCATGCAGCGTCTTTTCATGCGCGCCGGCGCGCATCAGCACGCCCCAGCCGCCGGGACCCGGATTGCCCTTGCAGGCGCCGTCGGTCCACATTTCCACTTTCTGATCGTTCGCTTTGTTGTCCTGCATGGTGCTGCGTGCTTGTCCTTGTTCTTGCAATGTGAGGCCGGCCCGGCCGTTCAGGAGGGGTCGAAGCCGTCGTCCGCCTGGCGGTTGACCACCACCGACGCCGCGCGTGCGCGCTTGGGTTTGGTCTTCCAGGCAGGCCCGATGATACGCATGCCGGTCACGCGCTTGACTGCCGAGACCATGTACACCGCGCCGCCAAGGCTCCACCAGCGGGCGCCGGCGGACTCCAGGAAGCTCCAGCGCTGCAGCCATTTTTCGCTGCGGCAGGCCGGTGCGTAGCAACCGAACTGGCTTTCATCGACTTCCAGCGACAGCAGCTTGAACCAGTCCTTGAGCCGCACCAGCGACACCTGGGACGACGGCGGCTGCGGCAGCCAGGGTTCCATGCCGGGCATGCGGGTGCGCGCGCCCCACATGCTCCAGGGATTGAACCCCGAAATGACGACCCGCCCCTCGGGCACCAGCACGCGCTCGACCTCGCGCAGCACGTTGTGGGGATCGGGCGTGAGTTCGAAGGTGTGCGGCAGGATCAGGAGGTCGACGCTTTGCGATTCGAACGGCAGGGCCTCGGGCTCAGCGACGACCACGCGCGACTGCCAGCCGGGCATGTTTTCCGGCGCGGGGGTCTCGGTGCCCACATAACCCTTGAACGGCATCCGGTTCGCCCGCAACAGGTTCAGGTCGGCAAGGCCGACCTGCCAGGCGTAATATCCGAAGACATCCGCGACGGCCGCGTCGAACTGGGCCCGCTCCCAGGCCAGCACGTACTGGCCCGGCGGCGTCTGGAACCATTCGGCCAGTTCTACAATCGGCGGAGTTTCTTCTGCCACGTTTTTTCCTTCGAATCCCATGCAAGCCTTGACCGCCCCCGCAGGCGGCCGCGAACGCAACGCCGCGGTCTTGCCTTTGCCAGCCTTTTCCGACAACTACATCTGGGCAATCGTCCAGGACGGCCTGGCGGCTGTCGTGGACCCCGGCGAGGCCGGCCCCGTGTTGCAGTTCCTGGATCAGCATGGCTTGAAGCTGCGCGCCATTCTACTCACGCACCACCATGGCGACCATGTGGGCGGCGTGCTCGAATTGTCCCGCATCGAGGGCATCACCGTATATGGTCCGGCGCGCGAAAAGCTGCCGCGCTGCGACGTCCGTTTGGCCGAAGGCGACCGCGTGACGCTGCCGGAACTGGACCTGGACCTGGCCGTGCTGGACGTCCCGGGCCACACCGCCGGGCACATCGCCTATGCCGGCCGCGCGGCCGGCGTCGAGCACGCGCTGTTCTGTGGCGACACGCTTTTCGCGGGGGGGTGTGGCCGGCTGTTCGAAGGCACCCCAGCGCAAATGTTTGATTCCTTGGAAAAATTTTCTGCTTTACCGCCGGATACAAAAGTTTTTTGCGCACACGAGTACACTCTAGCGAACCTTCGCTGGGCATCGGCCGTCGAACCGGCCAACCGCGACCTGCAAACGTGGCAACTGCGGGCCCAGCAATTACGCGCGGATGGTCACCCCACGCTTCCTTCGACCATCGGCCAGGAACGCGCGACCAATCCGTTCTTGCGCACGCAGCAGCCCGACGTCGTCCAGGCCGCCGCAAGCTGGGCCGGACGCCACCAGCAAACGCCGGTAGAGGTTTTTGCCTCCCTTCGTGAATGGAAGAACGATTTCAAGTGACCACCTGATGAATCTATCCCGACTCCTTCTGCCGCTCATGCTGGCAGTCCTCGCCGGTTGCGCAGGAACCAAAGCCCCCGATAGCAAGAACCTCACCACCAATTCCCAAGGCCGATACATCGCCCGGGACACGTCCCGCACGATCGACCTGACCAACCCGCCGGCCGACGCCTGGGACCGCATCCGCCGCGGTTTCGCGATCCCCAACCTGAACACCGACCTCTCCAAGCAGTGGACCGACTACTACGCGTCCCACCCCGAGGCGGTGCAGCGCATGGCGGAACGTGCGGGCAAATACCTGTATTTCATCGTCGACGAGATCAACCGCCGCGGTCTGCCGACCGAACTGGCGCTGCTGCCCTTCGTGGAAAGCGCGTACAACCCGACGGCGCTGTCGCGCGCGCAGGCCTCTGGCCTGTGGCAGTTCGTGCCGGCCACGGGCCAGCACTTCAACCTGAAGCAGGACTGGTGGCGCGACGAGCGCCGCGATCCCATCGCCTCGACCAACGCAGCGCTGGACTACCTGGAAAAGCTGTTTGAAATGCAGGGCGACTGGTACCTCGCCCTGGCCTCGTACAACTGGGGCGAAGGCTCGGTGCAGCGCGCCATGGCCAAGAACGAGGCCGCCGGCCAGAACACCGACTACCTGTCGCTGAACATGCCGGACGAGACCCGCAACTACGTGCCCAAGCTGCAGGCCATCAAGAACATCATTGCCGATCCGCAGCGCTACGCAGTGGCCTTGCCGCCCGTCGGCAACACGCCGTACTTCGTGACGGTGCAGAAGAACAGCGACATCGACCTTGAAATTGCCGCCAAGCTGGCCGAAATGCCGCTGGACGAATTCAAGGCCCTGAACCCGTCCTTCAACCGCCCGGTCATCCGCGGCGACCACGGCCCCACCCTGCTGCTGCCAGCCGATCGCGTCGAAATCTTCAACGCCAACCTCACCAATTACAAGGGCGACCTGTCCGCCTGGAAGGTCTACCACTCCCGGCGCGGCGAATCCTACGCGGCCATCGCCAAGCGCTTTGGCGTGTCCGAGGCCTCGCTGCGCGAGACCAACGACATCAGCCGCCGCCAGAAGTCCGCCAACGGCCAGGCGCTGCTGGTGCCGGGCGAACCCGGCACGGGCGGCGTGCAGATTGCATCGCTGGCTCCCCCGGTGGGCGCGCTGGACGCGGCGCCGCAGGACAACAAGGCCGCCGCCCCGCGTGGCCGCACCACGCAGGCGCCCGCCGCCCGCGTTTCCAGCGCCCGCCCCAATGTCCGCAGCCACAAGGTCCGCCAGGGCGACACCCTGTTCTCGCTGGCCAAGCAATACGGCACCACGGTCGACGCGCTGCGCGCGCTCAACAACATCAAGGGCAGTGCCCTGAAGATCGGCACGCAGCTTCGTGTGCCGGGCACGAACGCGCGCGGGTAATCCCCCGCCACAATCGACGCACACTCGGCGCGACACCCCGGCGCGGCGCTCCGCAAGGGGGCCGCGCCGGCTCGCCCGCTGGACCGCCAAATTCCCTAAAATAGGCGGCCTCCAGAAGGGAAAAATTTCAAGGACACATCTATGGGCTTTCTCGCCGGCAAGCGCATCCTGGTCACCGGGGTGCTTTCCAACCGTTCCATCGCCTACGGCATCGCGCGCGCCTGTCATCAGCAAGGCGCAGAACTGGCGTTCACCTACGTGGGCGACCGCTTCAAGGACCGCGTGAGCGAATTCGCCGCCGAATTCGGCAGCAACATCGTGCTGCCCTGCGACGTGGCCGAAGACAGCCAGATCGACGGCGCCTTCGCCGAACTGGGCAAGCACTGGGACGGCCTGGACGGCCTGGTCCACTCCATCGGCTTCGCCCCGCGTGAAGCCATTGCCGGCAACTTCCTGGACGGCCTGTCGCGCGAAGGCTTCCGCATCGCCCACGACATTTCGGCCTACAGCTTTGCCGCCATGGCCAAGGCCGCGCTGCCCCTGATGGAAGGCCGCAACGGTTCCGTGCTGACGTTGACGTACCTGGGCGCCGAGCGCGTGGTTCCCAACTACAACACGATGGGTCTGGCCAAGGCGTCGCTTGAAGCCAGCGTGCGCTACCTGGCCACGGCGCTGGGCCCGCGCGGCATCCGCGCCAACGGCATCTCGGCCGGCCCGATCAAGACCCTGGCCGCCAGCGGCATCAAGGACTTCTCGGCCATCCTGAAGTTCGTGGAAAACCAGTCCCCCCTGCGCCGCAACATCACCATCGAAGACGTCGGCAACGTCGCGGCCTTCATGCTGTCGGACCTGGCTGCCGGCGTGACCGGCGAGATCACCCACGTGGACGGCGGTTTCTCGACCATCGTTCCGGGCATGGAAGAGTAAGACTTTCCTGGGACGGGGCCTGGCGCCCCGCCTTGCCGAACGGGGCCGGTTTCTCCGGCCCCTTCTCCGATTTCCTGTTTCTCAGTCCGGCCGCACGATCAGCGTGGACACCTGCACGTCCACCGCCGTCATCAGCTTGTGGATGGGGCACTTCTCGGCCACGGCCAGCAATTCGTCGATCTGCGCATCGGACAACTCGCCGTGCAGCGTCAGCTTGGCGGTCAGGCGGTAGATGCCACGGCGTTCCTCGCTGGCATCGCGCACCACTTCCACCCCCACCGATTCCAGCGGCAGGCCCTTGCGCTGCGCGTAGACCATCAAGGTCATCGCCTTGCAGCCGCCCAGCGCGGTATCGAAGTAATCGTGCGGATCCGGCCCCTCACCTTGCGGCTTGGGCATATCCAGCGGCAGGTCGTGGCCTTCGGCCGTTGCAGTGAATTTCAGGGACTGGGGCGCATTCTGGCGCACGCGGATGCTCATGAATCGGTTCTCCTGTGTTGGGACTATCAGGGACAGCCTGAATGAACTGGCTGCGCCTGCATGGGGCGGCCGGTCGGCCGGCGGCAAGGACGGTTGTAGCACTTGCCGCAGCCGTCCGGGGCCGGATCGGCCGCCTGACGGATAGCTGAACTTCCTGCGACGGCCGCGGTCCGATATCCCTGACCGACCGTTTTACAGGAGGCCGCATGAGCGCCCGGCAATTACTCGATCAACTGTTGCAGTCCGGACAAGGGCTGCTTTCCGACACCACGAACCGCGTGCAGAACGCCACCGGCGGCAAGGGATCTTCCCTGCTGTCCGGCCTGGGCGGCGGCGCCCTGGGCGCAGGCGCCCTCGGACTCTTGATGGGCAGCAAGAAGGCCCGCAAGATCGGCGGCAAGGTCGCCATGTATGGCGGCATGGCCGCGCTGGGCGCATTGGCCTATCGCGCCTATGGCGACTGGCAGCGCAAGCAGGCCGGCGCGCCCACTGCCCCGCCCCAGACGCTGGACCGCCTGCCCGCCCCCGAGGCCGAACAGCACAGCAACGCCGTCCTCACCGCCATGATCGGCGCGGCCAAGGCCGACGGCCACATCGGCCCCGAGGAAAAAACCCTGTTGGAAACGGAACTGGCCAAGCTGTCGTCCGACGCCCAGGACCGCCGCTGGCTTGAGGCCGAGCTGTCCCGTCCGCTGGATCCCAGCGTGATCGCCCAGTCGGCCAAGACGCCTGAAATGGCGGCGGAAATGTACCTGGCCAGCCTGCTCGTGGTGGACGAGGAAAGCTACATGGAGCGCGCGTACCTGGACGAACTGGCGCGTCAGCTCAAGCTGGAACCGGGCCTGAAGGAGCAACTGGAGCAGCACGCCAAGGCGGCTGCCTGATAGCAGCGGCTGACGCTGCAGCTGTGGTTTCAGCCCCCGGATCGGCCGCTTTGCCGTTCTCAATCCGCCCGCAGCCCGATCGCCTCGGTCAGCGCGGTATAGCGGTCGATATCCGCGCCGATCATCTGCTGAAATTCCTGCGGCGAGCTGCTGGCAGGCGTGAAGCCCTGCTCACGCAGCGCGGCCTGCACATCCGGCCGCCGCACGATCTTCCCCACCGCCGCATTCAGCTTGTCGACCACTGCCGGCGGCGTCGCCGCCGGGGTCAACAGCCCGTGCCACTGGTCCAGCGCATAGCCTGACACGCCCTGCTCGGCCACCGTCGGCACGATGGGCATGAGCGGTGACCGCGCGGGCGACGTCACGGCCAGCGCGCGCAGCTTGCCCGCGGCAATCAACGGCGCCGCGCTGGAAGCCGTCACCACCCCCACGCCCACCTGCCCCGCCATCACATCGGTCAGCGCCGGGCCACATCCCTTGTACGGCACCTGCTGCATCACCGCACCCGTCTTGCGCGACAGCATCTCGCCCGCCAGATGCTGCGGTGTGCCGTTGCCGCACGTCGCAAACGCCAGCGGCTTGTCCGGCACGGCGGCCACGATCACGTCATCAAGATTGCGCAAAGGCGACGCCGCCGGCACGACAAACACCGAGGGCACGAAAGCCACATTGATGACCGCCGCAAAATCCCGCTTCGGCGAAAAACCGAGATTGCGATAGACCCCCGGGTTGATCGCAAACGAGCTGTTCACCATCAGCAGCGTGTAGCCGTCGGGCGGCGACTCGGCCACGATCCGCGCGCCGATGTTGCCGCTGGCGCCCGGCCGGTTCTCCACCACAACCGGCTGACCCAACGACTCCTGCAGACTGGCGCCGATGCGGCGTGCAAGCAGATCGGTCCCGCCGCCGGGCGGAAACGTCACCACGATCGTGATGGGGTGCGACGGATACGACGCATCGCCCGGCGCCTCGCCCGACGGCGGATTACCGCAGGCCGTCAGCGACAGAACAACAAGCGTAAGAGACGAAAGCAGTTGGCGTTTCATGTTCGGGGACCAATCAAAAGTCAGGCGTCCAGACCGATGTCCAGCACCTTGGCGCTGTGTGTCAGCCAACCCACGGCGATCTGGTCCACGCCGGTAGCGGCCACGGCCGCCGCGGTCTCGGGCGTGATGCGGCCCGAGGCTTCGGTAATCGCCCGGCCTCGCGCCATGGCGACGGCGCGGCGCAGGTCATCCAGGCTCATGTTGTCCAGCAGCACCACGTCCACGCCCAGCGACAGCGCCACCTCAAGCTGCTCCAGCGTGTCCACTTCCAGCTCGATCTTCACCATGTGGCCCACGCCGGCGCGCGCCCGTTCGACGGCCGTCGCCACGCTGCCGGCCAGCGCGATGTGGTTGTCCTTGATGAGCACCGCGTCGTCCAGCCCATGGCGGTGATTGCTGCCGCCGCCCACGCGCACCGCGTACTTCTGCACCGACCGCAGCCCCGGCATGGTCTTGCGCGTGCACGTGACGCGAGCGCCAAAGCCGGCGATGGCCCGGGCAATCGACGCCGTGGCTGTCGCCACGCCACTCAGGTGACACAGAAAGTTGAGCGCCACGCGCTCCGCGCTGAGCATCGCGCGCGCATTGCCCTGGATGCGCGCGATTTCCATCCCGGGCTCGAGATCGCTGCCGTCGCGGCGCGACACCGTGAATGCCAGGCCCGGATCCATCGTGCGGAACGCCAGCCGGGCCAGATCCAATCCCGCCAGCACGCCCTCCTGCCGTGCCACGAGCCGCGTCTCGGCGGTGGCGTCGGCCGGCACGATGGCGTCGGTGGTCAGGTCGCCGGCGCGGCCCAGATCCTCCAGCAACGCCGCCCGCACGAGCGGCTCCAGCATGACGTCCGGCAGCGGCGGAACGGGAAGGCGATCGGCTGCGAGGGGCTTTGCGGCTTTAATGCTCATTTTGAGTATTTGTAGCGTAAAAAAAGGCGCGCAAGATTTGCGCACCACTTATGCTAAATATGAGTATAAGCCTTGTCAAGCGTCAAACGACGCGCGACACGGGCAGCTTGCTGCCTGCAATGGCCCGTTCCAGCAGCACATCGCGCCGGAATCGGAACAGCTTGGCGGGTCTGCCCGCAGTGCCGGTCGCCATGGCGCCGGTCTCTTCAACCAGATCCTGCTGCTCGATGAAGCGGCGAAAGTTCTGCTTGTGCAACCCACGCCCCGCCAGCGCCTCGACTGCCATCTGCAGTTGCAACAGCGTGAATTCGTCCGGCATCAGTTCAAACACCACCGGGCGGTACTTGATCTTGGCGCGCAGCCGCGCAATGCCGGTGGCCAGGATGCGCCGGTGGTCGTGGCGCATCGGCTGTCCGGGCACCACCGCGGTTTCGCCGGTGCGCCGCACCGCCTCGGGCACCAGCCCGGCTTCGAACAGCAGTTCGTAGCGCTGCAGCACCATATCCTCATTCCACGCCGCGCCATCCAGTCCGAACGTGATCGCCGCGCGCTGCTGGCGGCGCGCGCGGACCGATGCGTCCGCGCTGCCTTCGCACCACGCGGTAAGCCGCGGCACGATCACCTCCTCGACGAGCGCCGGCGTGCCCGCGCGCCGGTCTTCCCACGGAAAGTAGCGATACCAGTCCTGCCAGCCCACTTGCGCAACGCCCGTCTCGCCCGCTTCGCGCGTGAGGCCCAGGTAGCTGACCGAGATGACCCGCCCGCCGGACTCATCCGAGCGATCGCCGTCCGCAAAGGTATATAGCTGCTCGACATACCCCAGCGGATGATGCGTCTGCGCCTCCACCCAATCGCGCAGGCCAGCCTGCAGTGACCGGTGCGACAACTCGAACGGGCCGGCCGGCAACGCCCGCGCATCGTCCGTCGTCAGCACGCGCGGCTCGCCGTGGGTCACGGCAACCAGCACGGCAACGAGTTCAGCATGGACGGAGCGTTCGACGGATTCGGTCAAGGTGGGCGTGGGGTATCGAGAATGGGCGGTCGGCAGAAAACGGCAGCGCGAAGCTCGAGATTATAAGGACGCAGTGTGGCAACTTTTGATGGCCTCGTCCTGCAACAGCCCCTTGCAATCGTGACATCCAGAACGCTGCCTCACCCCGACGACGGTTCTAAGATGGATCAATGTCCAGGCGCGGCGCCATCCTGGCCTCGCGCGCAGTCGGAGCAATCGCCATGCTGAAAACCACCCCTGATCCCACCACTGCGTCCAAGGGTGCGGACGAACAAAAGCCCCCGACCGACCCGCGCAAGGGCACCGAGACCTTGCCCATGCCCGAGGAAAGCAACATCGTCGCAGGCATGCCGCGGCGTGGCCGCGCCATTGCGGAACCCGGCGAACCGGGCGTCATCACGCCGGAAGACGACGTGTTGGATACGTCGTACGACACGCCCAAGACGTGACGCGCGCGGAGTTCCGCGCATAGGGATCGCCGGCGTAAAGCCGGCGATACCGTCAGTCCAACTTCACCTTCGCCCCTCAGTCCAACTTCACCTTCGCGCCCTCGATCACGGGCTTCCATTTCTGGTAGTCCTGCTTGATGGTCGCCGCGAACTGCTCCGGCGTCGTAGGCATGGCCTGCGCGCCCTGAGCCGCCAAGGCCTCCTGCATCGCCGGCAATGCCAGCACCTTGTTGAGCTCCGTGTTCAGCGTCTGGATGATGGGCTTGGGCGTCTTGGCGGGCGCCAGCAAGCCATACCAGACCCGTACGTCAAAGCCGGGATAACCCAGTTCCGCCACGGTCGGCACGTCGGGCAGCGCCGGGCTGCGCTGCGGCGAGGTGACGGCCAGCGCGACCGCGCTGCCTGCCTTGAGTTGCGGCGCTGCCGAGGGGATCGACGTGAAGATCACTGGCACCTGACCGCCCAGCAGGTCGGCCATGGCGGGTCCCGACCCCTTGTACGGCACGTGGACCAGCTTGACGTCCGCGCGCTGCTGAAGCAATTCGGCAGCCAGGTGCGTGATGGTGCCGGCGCCCGGCGACCCGTAGTTGACGGCTCCGGGCGCCTTGCGGGCCGCTTCGATCAGCGCCTGCAAGGTCTGGTAGGGACTGGATTTGCCGGCCACGATGACCAGGGGTGCTTCGCCCACGATGCCAATCGGCGCAAAGTCCTTGATCGGGTCGTAGGGAAGCTTGCTGTAGATCGAAGGCGCCACCGCCAGGTTGTCGACCTGCCCCATGACGATCTCATAGCCGTCCGGCTTGGCGCGCGCAGCCGCGCCGATGCCGATGGTGCCGCCGGCGCCCGGCCGGTTCTCGGCCACCACGTTCCATTTGCTCGTCTCGCCCAGCTTGGCGCTCACTGTGCGGGACAGGAAGTCCGTGCCGCCGCCCGGCGTGAACGGCACGATGATGCGGATAGGTTGATTCGGGTAGGACTCCTGGGCCTGGGCGCCTGCCGCGACGCCCAGCACGCAAGCTGAAAGCAGAAGGTTGCGTAGCATGTCGTTTGTCTCCGTCGTTATTGCTTTATGGGCAGGCTGTGTCGCCTTGGTGGTCCTGCCGCGGCGCGCTCAGATGACGCCACGTTCCTGCAAACCGCGAATGTCCTCCTGCGCGAATCCGAATCGCAGCAGCACATCGCGGGTATCGGCGCCCAGCGCGGGCGCGGCTTGCACGGGCCGGGCTTCGGCCTGCGCAAACTTGATCGGGAAGCCCAGCATCCGGACGTCACCATGGTCGCCATGCGGCACGTCGACGGCCATGCGCTGGTCCTGCACCTGAGGATCCTCGAACACTTCCTGCAGGTTCAGCACCTGGCCGCACGGCACGCCGAACCGGTTCAGGCGTTCGATCCAGTGGGCGCTGGTGTGCTGGCGCGTGCGCGTCTGGATGGCCTCGGTGATGGCGCCACGATTGCGCATGCGATCGGCGTTCGTCGCAAAACGGGGATCGGCGCGCAGTTCCGACAGCTCCAACGCGTCCAGCAGCTTGTGATAGACGACGTCGTTGCTGGGCGCGATCGCGACCTGCCCGTCGGCCGTCTCGAACAGCCCGTAGGGCGACGCGATGCCATGATCGTTGCCCGTGCGCGCCGGCAGCCGGCCGTCGGCGAAATAGTTCGACGCCTGAAAACTCAAGAGGCCGATCATGCTGCCCAACAGGCTCACGCTGACGCTGTCGCCCTGCCCGGTGCGCTCGCGGCGCAGCAATGCCGCCACGATGCCGAGCGCACCATTCATGCCGGCCACCAGATCGCTGATGGGAGGGCCCGCGCGCATGGGCGGCTGACTTTCTGCGCCATTCAGGCTCATGAACCCGCTCATCGCCTGCGCGATGAAATCGAACGCCGGCCGGTCGCGATAAGGCCCCGTCGTGCCAAAGCCGTTGATGCTGCAATGAATGATGTCGGGTTTCAACGCCTTGAGCGCCTCGTCGCCCAGCCCCATCTTCTGCATCACGCCCGGCCGGTAGTTCTCGACGATGACATCGCATTCAGCGATCAGGCGCCGCAGCACGGCCTTGCCTTCCTCGCTGTAAAGGTCGAGCGTGACGGATTTCTTGTTGCGGTTGTAGTTGGCGAAATACCAGCTCAGGCCATCGCGTATCACGCCCTGGGCGCGCACCGGGTCGCCTTCGCCCGGCGTCTCGATCTTGATGACCTCTGCGCCCATGTCGGCAAGCAGAGAGGTGCAGAACGGGCCCGAGATGATGCGGGTCAGGTCCAGAATGCGAAATCCGGATAAAGGCATAGGATCTTATGAATCAAGAGTTGCTGAAATCAGCCCACGGCGGCCAAGGCGCCGTCGTAGTCATGCAATGCCAGTCGCGGCCCGGCCTTCATCACCTGTCCTGATAACGGGCGCTTCATCACCTGCTCAAGATGCCGCGACGCCTGGATCAGCGCCGCCAGGTCGATGCCCGTCTCGATGTCCATCTCGTGCAGCAGGTTGACCGTGTCCTCGGTGCAGACATTTCCCGTCGCGCCGGGCGCGAAGGGACAGCCGCCCAAGCCGCCCAGCGACGATTCAAAGGACGTGATGCCGGCGTGCAGCCCCTCGACCACGTTCACCAGCCCGAGGCCGCGCGTGTTGTGAAAGTGCAGCGAAAAATCCATGTCGGGAAACGCGGCGCGCAGCGCGTCGACCGTCTTGCGCACGAGCCGCGGCGTCGCCATGCCCGTCGTGTCGCCCAGCGTGACGGCGTCGAAATCCAGGCGGGCAAACTCGGCCACGATGGTCTTCAACGTGGCGATATCGACATCGCCTTCAAACGGACAACCGAAGGCGACCGCGATAGCGCCCTTGCGCCGCATGGGATGTTCCTGCAACAGCGCCGCCACATCCTCGATGTCGCGCAGCGATTGCTCCACGGACCGGTTCAGGTTCTTTCTGTTGTGGCTTTCGCTGGCCGACAGGAACACCACGACTTCATCGGCACGCGATGCCAGCGCGCGTTCAATGCCGCGCGGGTTCGGCGCCAGCGCGCTCAACACGACGCCCGGCCGCTTGTCCGCCAGCGCCAGCAACTCTGCAGCGTCGCGCATCTGCCGCACCGCCCGGGGCGAAACGAACGAGGTCGCCTCAATGTGCTGCACGCCAGCAGCAATCAATTCATTCAGGATGGCAGCCTTGGTGTCGGTGGGCACAAACTCGGGTTCGCTTTGCAGTCCGTCCCGCAGTCCCACCTCCACGATCTGCACTCGGCTTGGAAGGCTCACGTCTCTCTCTCCTCGCGCCCGCGCGGCGGGCGGTCCATGGGCTTGATGAGCCATCTTCCGAGGTCCACCGCCGTGGCACAAATCGCGATTCTTCAGCGGGCCATCGCCATTCACGATGGCTGAGCGCGGCGGCGCCTGCGTTGGCCGTCCGGATTTTGCTACGCAACATCCGCGTCCGAATCCCGAAAGACCTGCCTCAACTGCCGGAGGCGGCGGCCTCTTGCAGCAGGTGCTCCATCAGCAACCGGGCAGCGCCGGACAGGGGCTCATTGCTGCGCACGCACAACTTGAGCTGGCGACGCGCCCACGCGTCCGTCAAAGGGATAATCCTTAGATCGCCGCAATCGAAGAGGGACAGCGCCTCCACCGGCACAATCCCGATACCCAGCTCGCAGCGCACCATCGACACCAGCGCGTCGTATGACGTGACCTGGAACCGCAGCCGCACCGTCCGATTGATGGCTGCCGCCTCGCGCGTGAACAGGTAGTTCGCCGCGCTGCCCCTGTGCATGCCGACGTGGTCGTACTCCAGCGTGTCGGCAAACGCCACACGCTCCCGCGCGGCCAGCGGATGAGACCGGTTGGCCAACAGCGTCATCACATCGCGCCGATACGGAAAACTCTGCAGCCCGCTGTCGTCGTCGGTCTGGGTATAGATACCGATATCGCTCATGTTCTGCTGCACCGCGCGCGTCACCGCGGAACTGACGTTCTCCTCCAGATCGATCTGCACGCCGGGGTGCAGATCCAAAAAGCGCCGCAGATCCTGGGGCAGGAACTGCGTGATGGAAGACAGGTTGGCCGCAATGCGCACATGCCCGCGCACGCCCGATGAAAAATCGCGGATCTCGTCGGTGAGGCCGCGCGCCTGATGCAGCAGCGCCCGCGCATGCCGCGCCAACGCATGGCCAGCGCCCGTCGCCGCCACCCCTCGAGCATGCCGCGTGATCAGCACCACATCCAGGATGCGCTCCAGCTCCGACAGCCGCTTGCTCAGCGCCGAGGGGGCAATGTGCTCACGCGCGGCGGCCGCGGCAATGCTGCCCTCTTCAACCACGGCCACAAAGACCTGCAGGCTGTAGAGATCCAGGCGAGGCGCGGATGATCGGATCGGCAGGTCGAAAGTCATGGGACGAGCGTACCGTAACGATTCCCGGAAATGCAAAAAGCCCCGATTTCTGGGAAATCGGGGCTTTTTGGGGCTTGGCCGCTTTTTTGAGGCTTGGCGGCCTTGCCAGTATTCCTGGCGGACAGAGGGGGATTCGAACCCCCGATACGCTTTTGACGTATACACGCTTTCCAGGCGTGCGCCTTCAACCACTCGGCCACCTGTCCTACTGCACTTCCAGGGGCCTTTCGGTGCTGATGAAAGACGCTGCTGAAAATGCGAATCCGCGATTCTAGCAGAATCGGCGACAGCACAGCAAGCGGGCAAACAAAAAGGGACGCACTACGCGCGTCCCTTCCCCTGCCGGCGCCATTACTTCGACGCGGGCGGGTCCTGCTCCCGGTAGGAGCTGATCGTGCCGTCCGGTTCGGTTTCTTCCAGCCGGACGCGGAATCCCCACAGACGTGCCAGGTGCTTCATGACCTGTTCGGCATCTTCACCGGCCAACGGCCGGCCGCGGCTCTTCAAGTGGCGCAGCACCAGCGAGCGGTCGGTGTCGCGATTGAAGCGAACAACCTGGATGTCGGGCACCAGGTTGTCGCGGTTATGCTGCGCGGCGAGCAAGCGCCGGATGTCGCGGTAGCCCTCGTCGTCGTGGATCGCGGCCACTTCCAGCTTGGGGTTGGCCTGGTGGTCCGAGATCGCGAAGAAACGGAATTCGCGAATGAGGCGCGGGGACAGATACTGCGAAATGTAGGACTCGTCCTTGAAGTTGCGCATGGCGAAGTCCAGCGTCTTCAACCAATCGCCGCCCGCGATGTCGGGGAACCAGCGGCGGTCTTCGGGCGTGGGCGATTCGCAGATGCGGCGGATGTCAGACATCATCGCAAAGCCCAGCGCGTACGGGTTGATGCCGCCATAGCCGCGCTCGTCAAAGCCGCGCTGGCTGACGACGTTGGTATGGCTTTGCAGGAACTCCATCATGAAGCCATCGTTCACCAGGCCCTTCTCGTGCAGGCGGTTCAGGATGGTGTAGTGCCAGAACGTCGCCCAGCCCTCGTTCATGACCTTGGTCTGGGTCTGCGGATAGAAATACTGCGCGACCTTGCGGACGATGCGCACCAGCTCCTTCTGCCAGGGGGCCAGCTTGGGCGAGTACTTCTCGATGAAGTACAGCAGGTTTTCCTCGGGCTCGGGCGGAAACACGGACGCCGCGACGCGCGTGTCCTTGTCTGCTTCGATGCGCGGCAACGTGCGCCACAAGTCGTTGTACTGCAGGCGCGCGTGTTCCTCGCGCTCAGCCTGACGGGTGGCCTCTTCCTTGAAGGAGACCGGCGTCGGGCGCTTGTAGCGGTCCACGCCGTGATGCGACAGCGCATGGCACGAATCCAGCAGCGACTCCACGGCGTCGATGCCGTAGCGGTCTTCGCACGCCATCACGTACTTGCGCGCGAACACCAGGTAATCCAGCACGCCGTCGGCGTCTGTCCATTGTCGGAAAAGGTAGTTGCCCTTGAAGAAGGAATTGTGCCCGTAGCAGGCATGCGCGATCACGAGCGCCTGCATCGGCATGGAATTCTCTTCCATGAGGTAAGAAATGCACGGGTTGGAATTGATGACGATTTCGTACGCCAGCCCCTGCATGCCGCGGCGGTAGTACTGCTCGTTGCGGATGAATTCCTTGCCGTACGACCAATGCGGGTAGCCAATGGGCAAACCCGCCGACGCGTACGCGTCCAGCATCTGTTCCGAGGTGATGACCTCGATCTGGTTCGGATAGGTGTCCAGGCCGTACTCGCGCGCAATCTGCGAGATCGCGTCGTCATAGGTCTGGATCAGTTCGAACGTCCATTCGGAACCCTGCGAGATCGGCCGGACACCGCCGTCCGATCCCGGCTCCACGAGCGCACCCATGTTGGCGTTCATGCGGTCTCCTTCTTGAACAGGTCGTGGAACACGGGGAAGATCTCCCCGCGGTCGCAGATGCGCCGCATGACGAAGTGCGGTTCCAGTTTCTGTTCATACTCGGCCCACAGACTGCTCTTGCGGGCTTCCTGCGAGTCGGGGATTTCGATGTAGGCAAAGTAGCGCGACGAAGGCAGCAGATGCTCGGCCAGGAATCGCGCACTCTTGCCCGCATCGGCGCCAAACGAGTCGCCGTCGCTGGCCTGCGCCGCATAGACGTTCCACGCGGACGGCGGATAGCGCTTTTCCAGGATCTCGCGCATCAGCTCCAATGCCGACAACACGATCGTGCCGCCGCTCTTGGGGTCGTAGAAGAACGTGTGCTCGTCCACTTCCTCGGCGTTGTCGGTGTGGCGGATGAACACCAGATCGACGTGCTCGTACTTGCGCGACAGGAACAGGTAGAGCAGCGTGAAGAAGCGTTTGGCCAGATCCTTTTTGCCCTCGTCCATGGAGCCGGATACGTCCATCAGGCAGAACATGACGGCGCGCGCCATGGGGATGGCGACCGACACGCGGTTGCGATAGCGCAGATCCAGGTCGTCCAGGAACGGCACGCGCGCCAGACGCTCGCGGCAATCCTCGACCTCCTGTTCCAGCTCGCGGATTCGAGCCTGCGACACCCCCGCAGCCTTAGCCTCTTCGAGCGCGTCCTCGGCATCGCGCAGGTCAGCGCGCGCCTTCACGCCCAGCGACACGCGACGCGCCAGCGACGACTTCAGCGTGCGGCTGATGCTCAGCGTGCTGGGCGAGCCGGTGGTGGTGTAACCGGCGCGCTGCCACTTCTTCTGGCTGACTTCGCCAAGCTGGTTGCGCGCCAGGTGCGGCAGTTCCAGATCCTCGAAAAAGAGGTTCAGGAATTCGGCGCGCGAGAGGCTGAAGGTGAACTGGTCCACCGATTCACCTTCACCCGGCTCGGAGCCGCCCTCGCCCTGCCCGCCCTGCGGCCGGTCGAAGGTGTCGCCCTTGGCGAATTCGCGGTTGCCCGGATGCACCATTTCGCGGTCGCCGCCCGCGCCGTGCCGGAACGTCGGCTCGGAAATATCGCGGGCGGGCAGGTTGATCTCGCCGCCTTGATCCATGTCCTGGATCGAGCGGTCACGGATCATCCCGTGTACCGCCTTGCGGATCTGATCCTTGTAACGCCGCAGAAAGCGTTCCCGGTTAACGGCGCTCTTGTTGCGACCGTTAAGACGGCGATCGATCAGTGAATTCATGATTCACCTCGCTCAGGAAGACTTCCTCACACGGAGATACCACTCGCACAGCAGCCTGACCTGCTTTTCCGTGTAGCCCTTCTCCACCATCCGGTCGACGAAGCTCTGGTGTTTCGTCTTGTCCTCGGCCGAGGCCTTGGCGTTGAACGAAATCACCGGCAGCAGGTCTTCCGTGTTCGAGAACATCTTCTTCTCGATCACTTCGCGCAGCTTTTCATAGCTGGTCCAGTTCGGATTGCGGCCGCTGTTGTTGGCGCGCGCCCGCAGCACGAAGTTCACGATCTCGTTACGGAAGTCCTTCGGATTCGCAATGCCTGCGGGCTTCTCGATCTTTTCCAGCTCATCGTTCAGCGCGCTGCGGTCGAAGCTTTCGCCGGTTTCAGGATCGCGGAACTCTTCGTCCTGGATCCAGCAGTCGGCAAACGTCACGTAGCGGTCGAAGATGTTCTGGCCGTATTCGGAGTACGACTCCAGGTAGGCGGTCTGGATCTCCTTGCCGATGAACTCCGCATAGCGCGGCGCCAGGAAGCCCTTGATGAACTCCAGATAGCGCCGGCGGATCTCGTCGGGATAGTCTTCGCGGCCGATGCGCTGCTCCAGCACGTACATCAGGTGCACGGGATTGGCGGCCACTTCAGTCTGGTCGTAGTTGAAGACGCTGGACAGGATCTTGTACGCGAAACGCGTTGAGACGCCGGTCATGCCTTCGTCGGTGCCCGCGTAGTCCTTGTATTCCTGCAGCGCCTTGGCCTTGGGATCGACGTCCTTCAGGCTTTCGCCATCGTAGACCCGCAGCTTGGAATAGATGCTGGAATTCTCGGGTTCCTTCAGGCGCGTCAGCACCGAGAACTGCGCCATCATGTCCAGCGTTCCGGGCGCGCACGGCGCTTCGGACAGCGAGCTGTGATGCAGCAGTTTTTCGTAGATGCGGACCTCTTCGGACACCTGCAAGCAGTAAGGCACCTTGACGATATAGATACGGTCAAGGAACGCCTCGTTGTGCTTGTTGTTGCGGAAGGTCTGCCATTCCGATTCGTTCGAGTGGGCCAGGATCGTGCCGTTGAACGGGATGGCCGAGAAGCCTTCCGTGCCCTTGAAGTTGCCTTCCTGGGTGGCCGTCAACAGCGGATGCAGCATCTTGATCGGGGCCTTGAACATTTCCACGAACTCAAGCAACCCCTGGTTCGCCAGGCACAGACCGCCGGAATAGCTGTACGCGTCCGGGTCGTCCTGCGAATGGCGGTCGAGCTTGCGGATATCAACCTTGCCCACCAGCGACGAAATGTCCTGGTTGTTTTCGTCGCCCGGTTCGGTCTTGGCGATGGCGATCTGGCGCAGCACCGACGGATTCAGGCGCACGACACGGAACTTCGAGATGTCGCCGTCGAATTCCTTCAGGCGCTTGACTGCCCACGGCGACATGATGCCGGTCAGGTAGCGCTTCGGGATGCCGTATTCCTTTTCGAGCGTGTCGCCGAACCGTTCAGGATGGAACAGCCCAAGCGGCGATTCGTTTACCGGCGATCCCTTCAACGCGTAGATGGGAAAACTTTCCATCAGCGCCTTTAGCCGTTCCGCAATGGACGACTTGCCGCCGCCCACCGGTCCCAGCAGATAGAGAATTTGCTTACGCTCTTCCAGTCCCTGCGCAGCGTGTTTGAAGAACGCGACGATCTGTCCGATCACGTCCTCCATGCCGTAGAACTCCTGGAACGCGGGATAGCGCCGGATGGTCCGGTTGGAAAACAAACGGGAAAGACGTGGGTCGTTGCGCGTATCCACGATTTCAGGTTCGCCGATCGCGGCCAGCATGCGCTCAGCGGGGCTGGCGTAGGCCATGGGATCGCGCTTGGCGAGGCTCAGATACTCCTCGAGTGAGAGCTCTGACTCCTGCTCTCTTGCATACTGCGACTTGAAGCCTTCGACGATGTTTTGCACGGAAACCTCCTACATACAACACGCGAAAAATTCAATACGTCCCTACATGCCCATTGTGCATCAGCGTCTGCGAATTACTAAACAACTTCGCGGTTGGCGCTTTCGGCAAGTTGTTATGTTGCTTTCGCCACACATCAACCATAAGCACGATCGGACCCTTTGTGTTTAGGCTGCACCCCTTTCGCACTAGTTCCGTCAGGGATTGCAACTAACGTGAGCAAGTTAACTCGTCGTCTCGAGCATAGACCCGCATATAGCGTGCCTGACGCAACCGCACATGAAATGGTCGGCAACGAAACGACGGAATGAGCGATATCCGATGGATTCTTGTTGGCCCGGGATAAACCCGGAGCGTTCGCCATGCGATCGCAGCGAACGGGCTGAACGGCGCTGGGCGACTTCGTTCAGTGGCGTGCCGGTCGGTGTTGAACTGCGCCGATTCGCGGCACGGGAATCCGTGGTGACGAGGGCGCGCGGCGGCTGTGCGGGTGGTCCGTGAGCGCGTAGCGCCAAGTCATGCCGCTTATGCTAAGCCCGTGACTCTTTTGTGGCAATTCATTTTGCGCGAATATTTACTCGCGTAATCACGCGAAACGCCTTCGTGCGCTTTGCGGCGCACGCCCATCGCGCATGCCGATCTCCTCGCATCGAGAAGGTGCATCGTGCAGACGCAGGCTGCGCGCGGCCTTCAAACCATTGGCAGCCGAACGCGCGGAGTGCTAACAGCAAATCCGTTACGACAACGTGGGCAACGCCACGCTTTCCATCAACTGCCGCCACGTGCCTGCCACGCGCGCGCGCACGCACAGATCGGCGCCTACGCGCTTGGTATCGGTAAATTCGTAGCGCCGCGCGGCGTCCAGGTGTTCGAGTATCGGCAAGCGCACCATGCCCGCCGCGTCGCCCAGCAGCACAGGCGCCAGATACAACAGCAGTTCGTCAACGCAGCCAGCCGACACCAGCGCACCGCTCAAGCCCGCGCCTGCCTCGACGTGAACCTCATTGAACTGCTGCTCGGCCATCCAGCGCATCATATCGAGCAGATCGACGCGGCCAGGCTCCGTGCCCGGCAAACACACCACGCGAGCATTCTTGCCGGCCAGGCGCGCTGCCTTCGCGGCATCTTCGCGCGCGGTGAACACGATGACTTCTGCGCCATCGAACAACCGCGCGGTTTCCGGGATCTGGAAATGTCCGTCCACCACAGCCTTGCGCGGCTGGCGCGGCGTATCGACGTCGCGCACGTTCAGTTGCGGATCGTCCTTGAGCACGGTGCCCATGCCGGTCAGCACGACGCAGCTGCGCGCCCGCCAGCGGTGTCCGTCCGCCCGCGCTTCCGGTCCGGTGATCCATTGCGACATGCCGTTATGCAGCGCGCTGCGGCCGTCCAGCGACGCCGCCATCTTCATCCACACCCACGGCAGGCCTCGGCTCATGCGCGAGATGAAGCCAGCGTTCACCGCCAGCGCCTCTTCGCGGCAGACGCCGGTGGTCACCGCGATACCCGCTTCGCGCAGCCGCGCCAGCCCCTGCCCGTTGACGAGCGGATTCGGATCACCCATGGCGACCACCACGCGCGCCGGCCGCGCCGCCAGCACCGCATCGACGCATGGCGGCGTGCGGCCAAAGTGGCTGCACGGCTCCAGCGTGACGTACAGCGTGGAACCGGCGACCGTCTCGCCGCGCGCTTGCGCGTCGCGCAGCGCGCAGATTTCGGCGTGCGGACCGCCGGGCGGCTGTGTCGCGCCTTCGCCCAGCACGCGGCCGTCACGCACGATCACGCAGCCGACCCGGGGATTGGGCGCGGTGGTGAACATGACGGTGTGCGCCAGCGCCAGGGCGCGTCGCATCCAGAAGAGATCGTCGGAGTCGCGGGTAATGTCCATGCCGAGGATTGTATGTCCGCCGCGCACGGATCTACCGCGCGCCCCGTGCGCATTCCGGCTGCCAGCCCGCCATGTCCGTTTTGGGCCGCCGGCCGTCTTGGAACGCGCTCGCGGATCCGGCCAATCGGGAGTAAAAATGGCGTCACCCCCACGAATCCATGGCTAGGAGGCCCGGAAATGAAACAGGCACTTATCGTCATCGACGTCCAGGAATCCTTTCGCCAACGTCCGTTTTGGGACGAATCGGAGTATCCGGCGTTCATTTCGCAGATCCAGCCGCTGATCGACGCCGCCGCCGAAAAGGACATTCCGGTCCTGCAGGTATTCCACACCAGCCCCTCCGACGACCCCGCCAATCCGTTTTCGCTCGCCTCCGGCCACGTCAGGACGCTCAAGGAAGTGCGAATTTCGCCCACGGCGGTGTTTCACAAGACGGTGCATTCGTCGCTGTACGCCAAAGACGAGAATGGCGCCTCGCTGCACGATTGGCTGCTCAAGCACGGCGTCGAAGGCATCATCGTGGCCGGTATCCGCACGGAACAATGCTGCGAAACGACGTCGCGCCATGCCAGCGACGCCGGCTTCAAGGTGGTGTTTCCCACCGACGCCACGCTGACCTTTGCCATGCAAAGCCCGTCCGGCAGGCACTACACCCCGGCCGAGATCCGCGACCGGACCGAGCTGGTTCTACAGGGCCGCTTCGCCCGCATCGTTCGCGCTGCCGACGCGCTGGCGGCGTAGCGACCGGCGGGAAGCGCAGATGATCCCGGTGTATTTCGTGGTGCCGCGGGGCATCGTCCTGCTGGACCTGGCGGGTCCGGCGGAAGCCTTTCGCGTGGCCAACAAGCTGTGTCCGGGCACGTTCGCGCAGCATTTCTGCGGCCCTTCCCGCGACGTCGAAAGCGGCATTCCGGGCCTGCACCTGGCGCACGTGCAACCGCTGCCGGCGGCCGTGCCCGGCAACGCGCTGGTCATCATCTCGGGCGTGGTGGGCAAACACACGCGCCTGGACGACGACGATGCGCGCGCCATCGTCGACTGGCTGGCGGTTCGCCATCCGGCCGACGGCTTCACCTTGATGACGGTGTGCGCGGGCGCGCTGTTCGCGGCCGCAGCCGGCCTGACGCGGCAGCGTGAGTGCACCACGCATCACACCTGTCTGGAACAGCTTGCCGCGCTGGATCCCACCGCCCGCGTGCTGGACAACCGCATCTTCGTCGAGGACGGCAACCTGGTCAGCAGCGCGGGCATTACGGCCGGGATCGATCTGGCCTTGCACATGGTGTCGCGCCATTGCGGCCCACGTGCGGCCAGCGAGGCGGCGCGCGACATGGTCGTCTACCAGCGCCGGGCGGGCTCGGATTCCGCGTTGTCGCCCTGGCTGGACCATCGCAGCCATATGCACCCGGGCGTGCACCGGGTCCAGGATGCCGTCATCCGCGATCCGGCCGCGCCCTGGTCGGCCCAGTCGCTGGCGGATCAGGCGCACACCAGCGCCCGGCATCTGACGCGCCTCTTTCGTGAACACGCCGGCTGCACGCCGATGGACTATCTGTATCAGATCCGCGTGGCGCTGGCGCGCGACTTGTTGCGCGACACCCGGCTGGACCTGGAGCGCGTGGCGGAAAAGTCCGGATTCGGGTCGGCGCAACACATGCGCCGGGTATGGCGCAAGTTTCAGCCGCTGACGCCGAGCCTGATGCGCGGGGAGTTCACGCCTGGAGATGCCCTGCTCGGGACGCCAATGCAATGAACGGCGCCCCAGGCGCCGTTCATTGTCAGTCAGGCCGCGCCGTGCAGCGCTAGTCCTTGCGCAGCTTGCCGGGCAGCAGCGGCCCCTGCATCTCGCGGATCGCCTCGACGAACTCGCCGATGTCCTCGAAGCTCTTGTAGACCGAGGCAAAGCGCACGTAGGCCACCTTGTCGAGCTTGCGCAGTTCGGTCATGACCAATTCGCCGATGTGCTCGGACGGTACTTCACGCTGGCCGCTGGCCAGCAGCTGTTCCTCGATGCGCGCGACGGCCGCATCCACGTCTTCCGTGCTGACGGGGCGTTTGCGCAGGGCCAGGCTCAGGCTGGCGCGCAGCTTGGCCGGATCGTATTCGCTGCGGCTGCCATTGCGCTTGACGATCGAAGGCATGGCGAGCTCCACCCGTTCATAGGTGGTGAACCGCTTGTCACAGGACAGGCAACGGCGGCGACGGCGAATGGCGTCGCCCTCTTCGGAGACCCGGCTGTCGACGACCTGCGTTTCGGCATTGCCGCAAAATGGACACCGCATGTGTGATCCCTAAAGGCGCTGAAGGCAAAAATTGAGCATATTGTAACGACGGCATGATGCAAAGCGGCATTAGGGACGAATCCGACGCCGCCGCGACATCGGCTCATCGTGCGGCAGATGCCAACGCCTGCCCGCCCATAAAGATCAAGGGACGGCACCCTTCGGCGCCGTCCCTTGGTATGAATCTGCCCGGAAGCGGCCAGGCCGCGTCCGGGGCACCTGCTTACTTCTTGCCGTACACCGGCAGACGCGAGGTCAGTTCATTGACCTTGGCGCGCACGGCGGCGATGTTCGCTTCGTCGCGCGGGTTGTCGAGCACGTCGGCGATCAGGTTGGCGGTCAGCTCGGCATCGGCTTCGGTGAAACCGCGGGTGGTCATGGCCGGCGTGCCCAGGCGGATGCCGCTGGTCACGAAGGGCTTTTCCGGGTCGTTCGGGATGGCGTTCTTGTTGACCGTGATGTGGGCCTGGCCCAGCACCGCTTCGGCTTCCTTGCCCGTGATGCCCTTGGAACGCAGGTCCACCAGCATGACGTGGCTTTCGGTACGACCCGAGACGATGCGCAGGCCACGCTTGACCAGCGTGTCGGCCAGCACCTTGGCGTTCTTGACCACTTGCTGCGCGTAGTCCTTGAACGAGGGTTCCAGCGCTTCCTTGAAGGCCACGGCCTTGCCGGCGATGACGTGCATCAGCGGACCGCCCTGGATGCCGGGGAAGATCGCCGAGTTGATGATCTTCTCGTGCTCGGCCTTCATCATGATGACGCCGCCGCGCGGGCCGCGCAGCGACTTGTGCGTGGTCGAGGTGACGAAGTCGGCGTGCGGAACCGGGTTGGGGTAGGCGCCGCCGGCGACCAGACCCGCGTAGTGGGCGATGTCCACCATGAACAGCGCGCCGTTCTCACGAGCGATGCGGGCCATGCGTTCGAAGTCGATATGCAGGGCATAGGCCGATGCGCCTGCCACGATCAGCTTGGGCTTGTGTTCCTTGGCCAGCTGTTCGACCTGCTCGTAGTTCAGGACTTCGTTTTCATCCAGGCCGTACGAGATGAAGTTGTACAGCTTGCCCGACGCGTTGACCGACGCGCCGTGCGTCAGGTGACCGCCTTCGGCCAGGCTCATGCCCAGCACGGTGTCGCCCGGCTTGAGCACGGCCATGTACACGCCCTGGTTCGCCTGCGAGCCGGAGTTGGGCTGCACGTTGGCGGCCTCGGCGCCGAAGATCTGCTTCAGGCGGTCGATAGCCAGTTGCTCGACCACGTCCACGTATTCGCAACCACCGTAGTAGCGCTTGCCCGGGTAGCCTTCGGCGTACTTGTTCGTGAGCTGCGTGCCTTGCGCTTCCATGACGGCCGGGCTGGCGTAGTTCTCCGAAGCGATCAGCTCGATGTGCTGCTCTTGGCGCTGATCTTCCTTCTGGATGGCGGCCCAAACGTCCGGGTCAGCCTTGGACAAGGTGAGGTTGCGGTCAAACATGACGGGGGTTTCCTGAGGCGGTAAATGAGGAGAAACGGCAAAAATGAAAACAGCGTCGGGTGGGTAAACCCGCAGAATGCTGAGTAGTTTACCCCGTCACGCGGGATCATTTGCGCTCAAAACGGCCGGAACCGGGCCAAATTCCGGCGGACGGGCGCGAAAACCACGGCATCGCCGCGGGCCGGGAAACGGCTCTCATGACGACTTGAGAAAGATTCATGCAAAGGGCAGCGGCAATAAAAAGGGCCGCGCTTGGCGGCCCTGCGTACATGGCGGTGTCGATCAGGCCGACGTGGCCCCGATTTGCTTGGGCGCCAGCGCCGGATTGAGCGTATAGGTGCCGGTCAGCGACGCTTGCGCCAGCACATGCTTCTGAATGGCCCGCAGCGCGTCTTCGCCATTGAAAGAGCCTTGCAGGTTCAGGCTGGGCACGTCCAGCGCGTACAGCGTGAAGATGTAGCGATGGACCAGGGCATCGTTCCAGGGCGGGCACGGGCCGTCGTAGCCGAAGTACTCGCCGCTCATGTCGTGGTCATTGGCGAACCACGACGAGTAGGAATTGATGCCTTGGCGCGCATCCATGGGGGCCAACGGGCCGCCCTTGCCGCGCGGCGTGATGCCGTTGGAAAACGCGCCTTCGTCGATCTCGCGCAGGTCGGCCGGCAGGTCGACCAGCACCCAATGGAAAAAGTCGACGCGGGCGAGGTCGGCGGGGACTTCGCGGCCTTCCTGGTTGACGTCGTCAGGACGCGAGGGCACATCGGGATCATGGCAGATCAGTGCAAACGACTGCGTGCCCGCGGGGACGTCGTCCCAGGAGAATTGCGGGTTGCAGTTGTCTGCCAGCGCGACGTGCGATTGCGCATCGATCTTGCCGAAAGCGTAGCGTTCGGGAATCGACTCGTGATCGGAAAAAGACAAACTCGAAAGTTCCATGTCGTGCTCCTTTAAATGCCGCAAAGGCGCCAGGCGTTTGTATGTACCCTGAGCGTATCAAAACTTCGCATTTACGGGTTCAAGTTAACACGCGCAAACTTGCGCTTGCCCACCTGAACGACGTAAGTCCCGGCCGGCAATTGCAACGATTTGTCTTCCACGCGATCGCCGTTGACGCGCACGCCGCCTTGCTCGACGTTGCGCTGCGCTTCCGAGCCGGAAGCGACCAGCCCAGCTTCACGCAACAGCTTCAGGATGCCCACTGGCGCGCCGCCGATGTGGACTTCGGGCATGTCGTCAGGCATGGCGCCGTCGCGGAACCGTGCCTCAAACGAGGCCAGCGCGTCGTCCGCCGCCTTGGCGGAATGGAAGCGCGCGATGATTTCCTGGGCCAGCATGACCTTGGCGTCGCGCGGATTACGGCCGCCGTCGATTTCCTGCTTGAGCGCGGCGATGTCCTCCAGTGAGCGGAAGGAAAGCAGCTCGAAGTAGCGCCACATCAGCGTGTCGGAGATCGACATGAGCTTGCCGAACATGGAATCCGGCGACTCTGAAATGCCGATGTAGTTGCCCTTGGACTTGGACATCTTCTCTACGCCGTCCGTCCCGACCAGGAGCGGCATCGTCAGGATGCACTGCGGCTCCTGTCCATATTCCTTTTGCAGCTCGCGTCCCACCAGCAGGTTGAACTTCTGATCGGTGCCCCCCAGCTCCAGATCGGACTTCAGCGCGACCGAGTCGTAACCCTGCATCAGCGGATACAGGAATTCATGCACCGAGATGGGGATGCCGCCCTTGAAGCGCTTGGTGAAGTCTTCGCGCTCCATCATGCGGGCGACCGTATAGCGCGATGCCAGCTGGATCATGCCGCGCGCGCCCAGGGGATCGCACCACTCGGAGTTGTAGCGGATCTCGGTGCGGGCCGGATCCAGCACCAGGCTGGCCTGCGCGTAATACGTCTTGGCGTTGGCCTCGATCTGTTCGCGCGTCAGCGGCGGGCGCGTGCTGTTGCGGCCGCTGGGGTCGCCGATGGTCGAGGTGAAATCGCCGATCAGGAAGATGACGTTGTGCCCCAGGTCCTGCAGCTGGCGCATCTTGTTCAGCACCACCGTGTGGCCCAGGTGAATGTCCGGTGCGGTCGGATCCAGGCCAAGCTTGATGCGCAGCGGCACGCCGGTGGCGCGGCTCTTGGCCAGCTTGCGGGCGAATTCGGACTCGACCAGCAGTTCATCGCAGCCGCGCTTGGCTATACGCAGATCCGCTTCGACTTCGGGGGTAATGGGGGCTTCGGTGGGTGACATGACAGGGGGCCCAAGGCGGCTTCAGCCGACAAAAAGGTGTAAAAAGTGACGAAAACTATCGTAAATTCTAGCCGAATCGGCTAGGATACCGGCCTAATCATACGCAACTGCCATATGTACGCAGGTGCGTTCGCTCTACCATCCCTTGTTCACAAGATGCGCCCCGCGCCAGCCCTTGCCCCGGAAACGTGGCGCGCGAGGGCCGTTCGTGTACCGCACCCTGAGAGTTCAAGCCACCTGAGAGGGTATTTTCACGATGACTCGTGGCCTCCACGAACTGGCGAGTGGCCTCAAGCGCAAAGTCGCTGCCGTATTTGCGCCCGTTGAGCCCAAGCCCCATCGCTCGGGACTTTTCCGCCGCACGCTTCTCGTCACCGCAATTGGTCTGTTCGCAGGCGCCGCCGCTCTCGGCATGGTGCAGCAACCCGACCGCACCGAACTCCCCCCCTCGCGCGTCATCCAGAGCATTCTGCCGCTGACCGCCGAGCAAGTCGAAGTCAGCACGCCCAGCGCCGCCCCTTACATCAGCGAAACCCGGATCCGTCCGGGCGACACGCTGTCGGCCGTGCTGCAGCGTCTGGAACTCGACGCCCCCAACCTGCAATCCTTCCTGACGCACGACGCCAGCGCCCGCAGCATCTACAAGCTGTACCCGGGCCGCTCGGTGCAGGCCGCCACGGACGAACAGGGCAATCTGGTCTGGCTGCGGTACATCCACACCCCCGGCAACGAAACCGACGGCCAGGTCGTGACGCGCATGCTGCACGTGGCCCCGTCCGGCGACAGCTACAAGGCCGAGGAAGTCACCGAAAGCACCGAACGCCAGACCCGCGTCGCCGTCGGCACCATCAAGTCTTCGCTGTTCGGCGCCACGGACTCCGCCGGCATCCCGGACTCGGTCACCATGCAGATGGCCGACATCCTCAGCGCCAAGATCGACTTCCTGCGCGATCTGCGCCAGGGCGATCAATTCCGCGTGGTCTACGAAGTGCGCTCGCACGACGGCCGCTACGCCGGCGCCGGCCGCGTGCTGGCCCTGGAATTCATCAACGGCGGCAAGACCTTCAACGCCGTCTGGTTTAGCCCCGACGAAAAGTCGGGCTCCTACTACGACTTCGACGGCACCAGCCTGCGCGGCGCATTCCTGCGCACCGCCCTGAAGTTCAGCCGAATCAGCTCGACGTTCGGCATGCGCATGCACCCCATCCACAAGACCTGGACGGGACACAAGGGCGTCGACTACGCCGCGCCGTCGGGCACGCCGATCCACTCTACCGCGGACGGCACGGTCGAATTCTCGGGCTGGCAGAACGGCTACGGCAACGTGGTCATCGTCAAGCATCACGGCAAGTATTCGACGCTGTACGCGCACCAGAGCCGCATCGCCGAAGGCGTCACCAAGGGCTCCAAGGTTTCGCAAGGCCAACTGCTGGGCTATGTCGGCTCCACCGGCTGGGCCACCGGCCCTCACCTGCACTACGAGTTCCGCGTCGACAACCAGCCTATCGACCCGCTGTCGGTAGACCTGCCCGTGGCCCGCGCCCTCGAGCCCGCGGAAGTCCGCGCGTTCAACCAGGCGGTCGGCCCCTACAAGCAGCAGATCCAGTTGCTGACGCAATTCCAGCAGACGCTGCCCGACGCGCTGACCAACGTGGCCAGCCGCTAAGGCAGGTCCGCAATAAACAAGCCCGCGCGCAGCGGGTGCGGCGGCGGGGCGAAAAGCCCCAGCCGCCTTTTTTATTTGGAGGCGCCCGTGAATGCCACCCTGCCCTTGCAGCAAGACCGCCGCACGCTCTACATCGGCCTGATGTCGGGCACCAGCGTTGATGGCGTCGACGGCGTGCTGGCCCGCCTCGAGGACGGCCGGCCGCCGCAGGTATTGGCCAATGCCAGCCTGCCCATGCCTGAGAATCTGCGGCGAGAGCTGCTGGCGCTGAATGTCTCCGGCGGCGACGAGCTTGCCCGCGCCGCCCTCGCGGCCAATGCGCTGGCGCGCGTGTATGCCCAGGCCGTGGCAAAGCTGCTTGCGGATGCCGGCGTGGCCGCGGCCGATGTCAGCGCCATTGGGGCACACGGTCAGACCGTGCGGCACCGACCTGACCTGGGCTACACGCTGCAGCTCAACGCGCCTGCCCTGCTGGCGGAACAGACCGGAATTTCGGTGATCGCCGACTTCCGTACGCGCGACGTCGCCGCAGGCGGCCAAGGCGCGCCGCTGGTGCCGCCGTTTCACGCCGCCATCTTCGGCGCCAGCCACGGCCGCGCCGTGCTGAACCTGGGCGGCATTGCCAATGTGACATTGCTTGAGCCGGGGCAGCCAGCGCGCGGCTTTGACACCGGTCCGGCCAACGTGCTGCTGGATGGCTGGTGCCAGCGCCACCTGGGCCGGCCTTACGATGCCGGCGGCCGCTGGGCCGCAACGGGGCAGGTGCTGGCGCCCCTGCTCGAACAACTGATCGGCAGCGAGCCGTGGTTCGGTTTGCCGCCCCCCAAGTCCACGGGCCGCGACCTGTTCAACATGCAGTGGCTGGACGCCCGACTGGCGGAGTTCGACGGTGCCGCGCCCGCCCCTCAAGATGTGCAGGCGACGCTGCAGCGGCTGACCGCCAGAACGGTTGCCGATGCGATCGACCGGGCCGCCGCGGGGACGCAGGAAGTCTTTGTGTGCGGCGGCGGGGCGCACAACGCCGGCCTGATGCAGGAACTGGCGTATTGCCTGCAACGCCCCGTTCGCCCCACCGATGCGCTTGGCGTGCCGGCGCAGCAGGTGGAGGCCTTGGCATTTGCGTGGCTGGCGCATGCGTTCATGATGGGCAAGCCGGCCGGCCTGCCCAGCGTGACCGGCGCACGTGGCCCGAGGATTCTTGGAGCGCTGTATCCGGCTTGAGCTCCGCATCAGCCCCAGGCGGCGGTCTAAGCTTGGCGTGCCAAGCCCACGGCAGGGACGCGCCGCATCCCCCGCCGCGCGTCAAGCGCCACCCCAATGCAAAAAGCCCTTCGGAAAACCGAAGGGCTTTTTTCTTTCCTGCCTTGGCGATTACACCGAGAACGAGGAGCCGCAGCCGCAGGTGGTGCTGGCGTTGGGATTGCGGATGACGAACTGCGCGCCTTCCAGGTCTTCTTTGTAGTCGATCTCGGCGCCGACCAGGTACTGGAAGCTCATCGGGTCGACGAGCAATTGCACGCCGTCCTTGTCCAGCACGGTGTCGTCTTCGTTGACGACTTCGTCAAACGTGAAACCGTACTGGAAGCCAGAACAGCCGCCGCCCTGCACGAACACACGCAGCTTCAGTTCGGGATTGCCTTCTTCGGCCAACAGGTCTTTCACTTTGGCGGCAGCCGAGTCGGTGAACACCAGGGGAACAGGCGGGGGGGCCTGAAGGTCGACGGTTTCGGTCACTGCATTCATGGTTCACTCCTGGCCGATTCGGCCATATTTCAGTGAGCGGCGTCGCCGCTCGTATGGTGTCACTATAGCGCAGGGCTTGACCAGACTCAAAGTTCCAGTTTGACACTGCGCGACGCGCGGACGGTTTCACCCTCGAGGACGCTGACGGTCACACTTTCGGGGACAAATCCCTCGGGCACGGCCAGGATGCCCTGGCTGCGCTGGTATTGGTCGAACTGCAGGGCGAGCGAGGCGGCGGCCAGGTTTTCGCCCGTGGCTGTAACGGGACCGGTTTCGGCCTTGACCTGCATGGGCGCGAGGTCGACGGTGACGGTTTCGCCCTTGAGCACCCCGGTGGCCTGGAAGCGCAGTGCACCCGCGAAGGGCGTTCCGCCATTGCGGCCGCTGCGCATCAGCAGCACCTTGTAGCGCAGACCGCCGCCTTCGCGGTCGATCTGCACGCCGCGGATGTCCACAGACCCTTCAGGACCGGGCGGCAGCAGTTGCTCATAGAACGCAAGCTGGTCGCGCACGCGGCCGACTTCGGCTTGCGCGGCGTGGAGTTGGGTTTCGAGCTCTTGGCGGGCGGATCGTTCGATGACCAGTTCGCCGTCGGCGGTATCGAGTTGGCCGCGGATGTAGCGCAGCTGCGTGGCCTGCTGTCGCATGGCCTCGTCCTGGGCTTCGGCCTGCTGGACGCTGATGACCACGGCGTCCTGCGGACGGTAGAGGTGCCGCGCATGAAAGAACCCGGCGGCGCCACCCGCCAGCACGCCCAGCAGCAGCATCGCGCATAGGCGCACGATGGCGCCATGACGGGCGCGAGGCGGGGAACTGACTGACGGATCTGCAGGCATAAAGAGCATTATTGGCGGCCCGCCGAGCGGGCCGCCCTGGCCTTACGGCAGGATGGCGACCTGGTCGAGGCCGACCGTTTCGGAGATGCCGAACATGAGGTTCATGTTCTGCACCGCCTGGCCGGCGGCGCCCTTGACCAGGTTGTCCTGCACCACCATGACGATCAGCAGGTCGCCATTGTCCGGGCGGCTGAGCGCGATGCGCAGGTTGTTGGAGCCGCGCACCGAACGCGTTTCGGGATGGCTGCCGGCGGGCATGACGTCCACGAAGGGTTCGTCGGCATAGCGCTGCTCGAACAGCGCCTGGAAATCGGTGTCGCGCGCTTCGGGCTTGATGCGGGCATAGATGGTGGAGAACATGCCGCGGATCATCGGCACCAGATGCGGCACGAACGTCAGGCCCACCTTGCCGCCGGCCAGCTTTTCGAGCTGGGCGGAGATCTCGGGGTGGTGACGATGGCCGGCCACGCCGTAGGCCTTGAAGTTGTCGGAGGCTTCGGAGAACAACGAGCCCACTTCAGCTTTGCGGCCCGCGCCGGACACGCCCGACTTGCAGTCGGCGATCAGCGTTTGCGTATCGACCAGCGCCTTGCCGCCTTCAAGTAGCGGCGCCAGGCCCAGCAGCACCGTGGTCGGGTAGCAGCCGGGGTTGCCGATGACGCGCGCCTTGGAGATGGCTTCGCGGTTCAGTTCAACCAGACCGTACTGCGATTCGGCCAGGATGTCCGGGCAGGTATGGGGAATCTTGTACCAGCGTTCGAACGTGGGGATGTCCTGCAGGCGGAAGTCGGCGGCCAGGTCGATGACGCGGGTGCCGGCGGCGATGAGCTCTTGCGCCTGCGCCATGGCCACGCCGTGCGGCGTGGCAAAGAAGACGACGTCGCAGTCGGTCAACGAGGCCTTTTCCGGCGCCGAGAAGGCAAGCTTCACACGGCCGCGCAGGTTGGGATACATGTCGGCGACGGGCAGGCCGTCTTCCTTGCGGGACGTGATGGCAGTCAGTTCCACGTTGGGATGCTGCGACAGCAAGCGCAGCAGTTCGACGCCGGTATATCCGGTGCCGCCGACGATACCAACCTTGATGCGGGTGTTCGATGCTTGGGCCATGATGGATGCTCTTCGGAGAACGAATGACGATTGTATCGCTCGGGAATCGGGGGATTGCACCGGCGTGCCGGATTTGGCACTGCAAACCTTTTTTCCGACCGGGCGGGTGGCGCGGAGTTCCGCGCTGGGCTGGCGATGACGCATTGCCGGCCCAAAAACAAAAAGCCCGCCGAAGCGGGCTTTTTGCAGGGCATTAACGCTTGCTGAACTGCTTGCGACGACGCGCCTTGCGGAAGCCGACCTTCTTACGTTCGACTTCACGGGCATCGCGCGTGACGAAGCCAGCTTGCGACAGCGAGGGCTTGAGCGTGGCGTCGTAATCGATCAGGGCACGCGTGATGCCGTGACGGATTGCGCCGGCTTGGCCGGTTTCGCCGCCGCCGTGCACGTTGACCTTGATGTCAAACGACTCCAGGTGGCCGGTCAGTTCCAGCGGCTGGCGCACGACCATACGGCCGGTTTCACGAGCGAAGAACTCGTCGACGGGCTTGCCGTTGACGACGATCTTGCCAGTGCCCTTCTTGATGAAAACGCGAGCCACCGAAGTTTTGCGACGGCCGGTTCCGTAATTCCAGTTACCGATCATGGCGTTTCCTTAGAGATCCAGCGTCTTGGGCTGCTGGGCGGTATGCGGGTGCTCGGCACCGGCATAGACCTTAAGCTTCTTGATCATGGCGTAGCCCAGAGGACCCTTGGGCAGCATGCCCTTGACGGCCTTCTGAATGGCACGGCCGGGAAAACGCTCTTGCATTTTCTCGAAGTTCGTTTCACGGATACCGCCCGGGTACGTCGTGTGGCGGAAGTACTTCTTGTCCTTCGCCTTGGCACCGGTAACAACGATATCGGACGCGTTGATGATGACGATGTAGTCACCGGTATCAACGTGAGGCGTGAATTCAGGTTTGTGCTTGCCACGCAGACGACGTGCGACTTCGCTGGCCACACGACCGAGGACTTTGCCCTTGGCGTCGATCACAAACCAGTCACGTTGGACTTCATGCGGCTTGGCCACAAAGGTCTTCATGATGGTTCCTAAGAATAAAAATTTGCTCTGGCCGGAACATCCCGCCAGTGTTCTTTCCCAAACTAGGCCGCGTATTGCAGCGCTTTGGCCACAAACTACAGCCCTTAATCGCCCCCCGCCTAAGCGTTATGAATCCGCCCGTGCAAAGGTCAAAATGAGGGAAAGCCTGAAATTCTAACACGGTTGCTCAAAAAATGGGCAAGCGGAAAGAATTCGAGTGACTTACGGCTGACCGCCGCCAGACGGCAGCCGCAATTTGGATAAGGGGACAAATGATGCCCCCTGCCCGCTCAGGCGCCCAGATAGGCTTCCAGCACGCGGGGATGGCCGAGCAGTTCGCGGCCGGTGCCCTTCAGCGCCAACGCGCCGTTTTCAAGCACGTAGCCGTGTTGCGCGATCTTCAAGGCCTGGCGCACGTTCTGCTCAACGAGGAACAGCGTGAGGCCGTCGGCGTTGATGGCGCGCAGTGAACGGAAGATTTCCTGGACCACGATCGGCGCCAGGCCCATCGACGGTTCGTCCAGCAGCAACAGGCGCGGCTTGGCCATCAAGGCGCGGCCGATGGCCAGCATCTGCTGTTCGCCGCCGGACAGGTTGCCGGCCATGCCGTTGATCCGTTCCTTCAGGCGCGGAAACAGGTTGAACACGTATTCCAGATCGGTGGCGACGTTCTTCAGGCCGCGGCGATAGGCGCCGAGTTCCAGGTTTTCCAGCACCGTCATGGTGGTGAGGATGGCCCGGCCTTCCGGCACCTGCACGATGCCGCGCGCGACCAGCTGGTTCGGCGCGAGATTGGTGACGTCTTCGCCCTCGAAGAGGATGCGGCCGCGCGCTTTGGGCAAGAGGCCCGACAGCGCCAGCAGCGTGGTCGACTTGCCGGCGCCATTGGCGCCGACCAGGGCGGTGATTTCGTTGGCGTTCAGGTCCAGGTCGATGCCGCGCACGGCTTCGATGTGGCCGTAGTTGACCTCGAGTCCGCGGACTTCCAGCATGGCGCTCATTTGGCGGCCTCCGCTTGTTCGGTGTCTTCGTCGTCTTCACGGCCCAGGTAGGCCTCGATGACCTGCTCGTTGTTGCGGATTTCCTCGGGACCACCGCAGGCGATGATCTTGCCGAAGTTCAGCACCGCGATGCGTTCGCACAAGCCCATGACGAAGCGCATGTCGTGCTCGATCATGAGGATGGTGTAGCCGCGGTCGCGGATCGCCAGGATCTCGCGCATCAGTTCGGCGCGTTCGCCGGTGTTCATGCCGGCGACGGGCTCGTCCAGCAGCAGCAGCTTCGGCTCGGTGGCCAGCGCGCGCGCCAGCTCCAGGCGGCGCTGCTCGCCGTAGGACAGGTTATCGGCCAGATCGTTGGCCTTGTGATCCAGGCGCATCCACGTCAGCAGCTCGTGCGCGCGTTCACGGGCGCGCTGCTCGTGCTCGCGGTAGCCGGGCAGGCCCAGGAGCAGGCTGGGGAAACCGTAGTTCATGTGGCGGTAGGCGCCCACGACGACGTTTTCCAGCAGCGTCATTTCCTTGAACAGACGGATGTTCTGGAACGTGCGGGCGATGCCCATGCGCGTGATGCTGTGCGGCTTCTTGCGCAGGACGCTTTCGCCCTGGAACGTGATGGTGCCGCCGCTGGGCGGCAGCAGGCCGGTGATGAGGTTGAAGACCGTGGTCTTGCCTGCGCCGTTCGGGCCGATCAGGCCGAAGATGGCGCCTTCGGGCACGGACAGGCTGACGTCATGCAGCACATGCAGGCCGCCAAAGCTCTTGGAGACGGAGGACAGCTCAAGCATGACGCTTTCCTCCCTGGCGGCTTTGACGCATCCAGCGCTTGAAGCGCGCCGGATCCCAGATGCCTTGCGGCAGGAACAACACAATCACCACCAGGATCACTCCATTCGCGATCAGGCGCAGATCCGCAAATCCACGCAGCAATTCAGGCAGCACCGTAATGATGAAGCTGCCGATCACGGGACCAGCCAAGCCGCCGATGCCGCCCAGGATCGCCATCGTCAGGATTTCGACGCCACGATCGAAGCCGTATTCGTTGGGACCGATGAAGAACGTCAGGTGCGCGTTCAACGCGCCAGCCAGGCCGGCGATCATGGCGCCGGCAACAAAGGCCAGCATCTTGTTCGAACGCACGTTGATGCCCATCAGGCCAGCCGCCGTCTCGTCGCCACGAATGGCGTCGAAGGAGCGGCCGATCTTGGAAGCACGCACGCGCCACAGCACGAACAGCACGATGATGACGGCCAACAGGACGTGCCACCACTGCGTGAGTTGCGGGATGCCGTTCAGGCCCAGCGCGCCGCCGGTAATGGACTCGGTGTTCAGGATGGTCACGCGGACCACTTCACCGAAGCCCAGCGTGGCCATCGCCAGGTAGACCCCCGACAGCCGCAACGTCGGCAGGCCGATCAGGGCCGCCACCAGCGCGGGCGCGGCCATGCCGCCAGCCAGCGCCACCGTGAACGGGGCGTCGTAGTTCATGGTGAGCAGCGCGGCGGTGTAAGCCCCGATGCCCATGAAGGCGGCGTTGGCCATGGCCAGCATGCCGCAGGCCAGCGTCAGCCAGATGGAGAGGGCCAGGAGTGCATTGGTGCCAAGCGTCAGCACCAGGTTGCCGTAGATGGCCCAGAAATTTTCGAATCCGCTCATACCTTAAGCCTTGCGTTGAACCACTTTGCCGAACAGACCTTGCGGGCGGACCAGCAGGATCAGGAACAGCAGGCCGAAAGCCACCGCGTCGCGCATGGTGGAGCCGATGTAAGCCACGGACAGCACCTCGGCGAAGCCCAGGAAGAGACCGCCCAGCATGGCGCCGCGGATGTCTCCCATGCCGCCCAGGATGATGACCGCGATGCCCTTGTGCAGCATCGGCTGGCCCATCAGCGGGAACAGCGCGTTCGAGTACAGGCCGATCAGCACGCCGGCCACGCCGCCCAGCGCGGCCGCGGCGAACGAGGTGGTGATGAACAGCTTTTCGACGTTGATGCCCAGCAGCCAGGCGGCCTTGGGCGATTCGGCGATGGCGCGCAGCGCGCGGCCGAACTGCGTGCGGCGCATGACGTACATCAGCACGGCCATCAGCGCGAACGACAGGAAGATGATGCCCAGTTCGATGACGGTCAGGTGCAGGCCGACGACTTCGATGACTTCCTCGGGCACGGTGCCGTGCGGGAAGCGCAGGTTGCTGGCGCCAAAGATGCTTTGGGCGCCGTTGTTCAGGATGATCCCGACACCGATGGTGGCGATCATGGGAATCAGGTGGGGTGCGTTGCGCTTGCGCAGCGGCTTGAGGACCAGGTAGTCGATGATGACCCCGGTGAAGCCGGCGACGAAGAACGCGACCATCAGCGCGGCCCACAAGGGCAGGCTGAACTGCTGGACCACGACGAGTGCTGCGTAGGCGCCAACCATGAAGACGGCGCCATGCGCCAGGTTGATCACCCCGAGCACGCCGAAGATCAGCGTGAAGCCCAGCGCGAACAGTGCATACACACAGCCCAGCGACAAGGCATTGACGAATTGTTGTTCGAACATGATGGGACTTTCCAGATCTGAGAGGGCCACCTCGCCGTGCCCACAGCGAGGTCTTTTCTGCTTCCGGGGAAGCTTTCTACTTGGGACGGCCCTGCGATAAAAAGCGCCTTGCAGACGGCCGGCAGGCCATCCGCAAGGCGCATCCCCCCGCGCGGGGATGCGTACTGCTTACTTCTCGATGACGTACTTGCCGTCCTTGGTCACGCTGACGATCGGCGCCTGGTCGGCGTCGTAACCGGCCGGCTTGCCGGCGCGGTCGTTGGCCTGGCGGAACTTGAACGGGCCGGTGGCGCCGGTCCAGGTCACGGACGGCAGCGCATCGCGCAGGGCAGCGCGATCCTTGGCCAGCTCGCCGGTGATCTTGGTGTTCTTCAGGGCCTGGGCAACGATGTACATGGCGTCGTACGACTGCGCCGCGAACTGGTCGGGGGCATTCGTGAACTTGGCCTTGTAGGCGTCGATGAACTTGACGTTCTCGGGAGCCTTGTTCTCGATCGACCACGGGCTCCCGATCCACAGATTGTTCGACGCGCCGCCGGGGGCCAGGTCGAAAATCTTGACCGAGTTCATGCCGTTGCCGCCGATGACCGGCACGTTCAGGCCGAGCTGGCGGGCCTGGACCATGATCGGGGCGCCTTCGGCCAGCAGTGCGGACAGCACGATGGCGTCGGGGTTGGTGCCCTTGATCTTGGTGAGCTGGGCCTTGAAGTCCACGTCGCCCTTGGCGAACGTTTCGGTCGTGGTGACCGGGATCTTCTGGTCTTCCAGAGCCTTCTTGAAGTTGTCGTAGCCGCTCTTGGTGAAGACGTCGTCGTTGCCGTAGAGCACCGCCACGTTCTTCAGGCCGGTCTTGGCCTTGACGGTGGAGATGGTGGCGGGCAGCACGTCGGCTTCGGTGACCGAGTTGCGGAACACGTAGTTGCCGATGGAGGTGATGCCGTCAGCGGTATTGGAGGTGCCGAAGGCGACCGTCTTGGCGGCCTGGGCGACCGGGTCGGCGGCCTGGGCGGAGTTCGACAGGGTGGGACCGAAGACCATCAGGACGTTGTCCTTGAAGATCAGCTTCTTGAAGACGTTGATGGCTTCTTCTTTCTTGCCTTGTTCGTCTTCGATCACCAGGACGATCTTGTTGCCGTTGATGCCGCCTGCGGCATTGATTTCATCGGCAGCGAGCTGGAAACCGTTGCGGATCGACACGCCGTACTGGGCGGCGCCGCCGGACAGGGCTTCAGCCACGCCCAGCTTGATGTCGGCAGCGTGGGCAGCCGGGACGATACCGGCGGCGATCAGCGCGGCCAGCAGCTTTTTGGTCTTGGATTGCATGGTTGTTACCACCTTAAAGTCTGTCTCGGAATATTGGTAATCCGGGCTGATGTAATCCTGCCGGATTGACGTCGATGCCGCCTAAAGGCCGCATGTATGCGCGTCAAGACCCGGGATATTACTCCTTTGTATCAGGCCGAAACTCGAATGCCGTTCAACAAAAGCCTCAAAACCGCCCATTTTTTTGTAAAAAACGTGTGGTTACTAGCACAAACCCTGAAACTCGCCGAATGCCATTCGGCACCGGCTTCCTCCTAACTCCTGGCCGAAAGCGCCACGCCCAGGTACTGGCCGAACGCGCCTTCAGTCAGGCGAAACCAAGGCATCTCGCTGTCGCGAAAGCCCATGTAACTATCATGCATTGCCTTGAATCTGGGGTCTTTGGCGCCCAAGTCCTTGTAGACCTGCTGCGATGCCTCAAACGCGGCGTCCATGATCGACCGGGGGAATGCGCGCACTTGCGCGCCATTCGAGGTCAATTGGGCCAGCGCTTGAGGGTTCAGCGCATCGAACCGCGCGGTCGCGGTGGTATGCGCGGCTAACGCGGCGGCCTGCACCACGGACTGGTAATGCTTGGGCAGCTGGTTCCAGGCCTCGTCGTTGATATACAGCGACAACTGTTCGCCGCCGGCCCACCAACCGGGTGCGTAGTAATACTTAGCTACTTTATTCAGTCCGAGCTTGGCATCTTCGTACGCGCCCGCCCCCGCCACTGCCTGCAGACCCTCTTTTTCGAAGAGCTCGGCCAGCTTGGCCAGATCGGCCTGCTGGGGGACAACGCCCAGACGGGACAGCACATCGCCGGCCAAGCCGCCGACTCGCATCTTCAGGTCTTTCAGGTCGCCGGTGCGCTTGATTTCCTTGACGTACCAGCCGCCCATCTGGGCGCCGGTGTTGCCCAGCGGAAAGTTGATGATCTTTTCGGGTTTGAAGAGCTCGCGCGTCAGGCGCAGGCCCTCGCCTTCGTTCATCCAGGCGTTCATCTGGCGTGCGTTCAGGCCGAACGGCACGGCCGCGTCGAAGCTGAATGCGGGGTTCTTGGCGTAGTAAAGGCGCGAGGAGACGTGACCGCATTCCACCTTCTTGGTGGACACCGCTTCCATCAGGTCGGCGGCGGCAACGACGTCGCCGTCGGGGAAGTGGCGGATATTGAATTTGCCGCCCGTGGATTCGGCAACGAACTTGCAGAAGTTTTCGGCAGCGCCGACGCGCAGGTCCAGGGCGCTGGGAAAGCCTGAAGACAGGCGCCAGCTCACCGAGGGCATGTCCTGGGCGAACGCGGGCGCGCTGACGGCGGCGCCAGCGACGGCGCCCAGGCTGGCGCGCTTCAGGAATGAACGTCGTTGCATCACTTTGCTCCTATACAGCAACACCCGGGACTTTGAGCAATACCCGCCGGATATTACACGGTGGCAGTGGCCGGAACGGCTAGAGGAAATCCCGAGCGTAAAGGCCTTGCAATGCGGGGGGATTGCAAAGGGGGGGATTGCAAAGCGGACAAATTGCAGGAACCCGGCGGCGCATTGCGCGCCGCCGGTCCGCGGGATCAGATCCCGGCGATTGCCATTTGCTCGATGAGGATCGAGCCGGTGGTCTTGGTGCCGCGCGAGATGGTGTCGGCGCCGATCGCGACGATCTGCTTGAACATGTCGGCCAGGTTGCCGGCAATGGTCACTTCCTGCACCGCATGCTGGATCTGGCCGTTCTCGACCCAATAGCCGAAAGCGCCGCGCGAGTAGTCGCCCGTCACGTAATTGACGCCCTGCCCGATCAGTTCGGTGACGAGAAAGCCCGTGCCGAGCTTTTTGAGCATGGCTTCAAAGTCGTCGCCGCGGCGGGTCTGCGTGGAGCTGAACACCAGGTTGTGCGAGCCGCCGGCGTTGCCGGTGGTGGTCATGCCCAGCTTGCGGGCGGTGTAGGAAGACAGGAAATAGCCTTCCAGCACCCCGTCCGACACCACGTTGCGGCGGCGCGTGCGCACGCCTTCGTCGTCGAACGGCGAGCTGCCCATGGCGCCGCGGATGTGCGGATCTTCAACCAGATTGATGTGCTTGGGAAAGAGCGGCTTGCCCAGCGAATCGACCAGGAAGCTGGCCTTGCGGTACAGCGCGCCGCCGTTGACGGCCTGCGTCAGCGCGCCGACCAGGCCAAGCGCCAGCGGCGCCTCGAACAGGACCGGAAACTTGCCGGTGCGCACGCGGCGGGCCGACAGGCGCGACAGCGTGCGTTCGGCGGCATAGCGGCCGATGGCTTCGGGCGAAGCCATCTTGGCGGGATCGCGTTCGGACGTGTACCAATAGTCGCGCTGCATGCCGTTGCCGCGGCCCGCGATGGGCGCAACCGACAGGCTGTGGCGCGAATACGGGTAGCCGCCCAGGAAGCCGCGCGTGTTGCCCATCACGAACTGGCCTTCGTACGTGCCGACCGTGGCGCCGTCGGTGTTGGTGATGCGCGGATCGACCTCGCGTGCGGCGCGCTCGGCGCGCAGCGCCAGTTCGGCCGCTTCCTCGGTGGAGACGGTCCAGGCGCGGTGCAGGTCCAGATCGGGAAATTCGGTGGCCAGCTGGTCGGCGTCGGGCAGGCCGGCGGCCGGGTCGGCGGCGGTATGGCGGGCAATGTGCCAGGCGGCTTCGACCGTCTGGCGCAGGGCGGCCTCGGAGAAGTCGGACGTCGATGCCGAGCCGCGGCTCTGGCCGGCGTAGACCGTCAGGTCCAGCGCCCGGTCGCGCGTCTGCTCAACGGTTTCGATGTCGTTCTTGCGGACCGAGACGGACAGTCCCAGGCTTTCGGAGACTTCCGCGGCGGCGTCGGAGGCGCCGATCTGGCGCGCGTAGGCCAGGGTTTGTTCGACAAGTTCGGAAAAACGCGCGTGATTCGCCGCCAGCGGCAAGGATGAGGAGGTTTTAACCATTGCAGTCCAATTTGCAGAGACGGTTATCATAGCCAAGTCTGTCATTGCGCAGTTTTCCATGAATTCCCATCCCCAAGAAGATTCCGTCGACGACGGTTACGACGAGAACGGCTACGACCGTCCCAGCAAGTCCCAGGTCAAGCGTGAGATGCACGCCCTGCTGGACCTGGGCAAGCAATTGATCGCGCTGTCGCCCGAACGTCTGAAGCAACTGCCGCTCGAAGAACGGCTGTACGAGGCCATCCGCATGGCCCAGCGCACCACCGGCCGCGAAGGTTTGCGACGTCAGGTCCACTTCGTGGGCAAGCTGATGCGCGACGCGCCGGCTGACGTCATCCGCAAGCAGCTCGATGTCTGGGAGAACGGCTCCCGCGAAGAAACGGCCGCCATGCACCGTCTTGAGGGGCTGCGTGACCGCCTGCTCGACGACGACGACGCCCTGACCCGCCTCCTGACCAACAACCCGCAGGCCGACGTGCAGCAATTGCGCACGCTGATCCGCGCCGCGCGCAAGGAAAAGCTGGCCAACGCATCGTTGTTGCAGGGCCAGGAGCCGCAGAAGAAGCACTATCGCGCGCTGTTCCAGGCGCTCAAGACCCTTACCCTCTGATATTCCCTACGGCCCGCCCATGACCGCACCCGACCTGCTCGACTGCATCGAGATCGAAACCGCCCCCAATCCCACGCACGCCGTGATCTGGCTGCACGGCCTGGGCGCCGACGGCAACGATTTCGCGCCCATCGTGCCGGAGCTGCGCCTGCCCGCCGGGCGTGGCGTGCGCTTCGTGTTTCCGAATGCGCCGGTTCAGCGGGTCACCATCAACAACGACATGTCGATGCGCTCGTGGTACGACATCCTGGTGATGGATCTGGTGCGCGTGGAAGACGGCCGCGGCATCCGCGCCTCGGAAGCCGCCATCCACCAATTGATCGCGCGTGAAAACGCGCGTGGCGTCCCGACGTCGAACATCGTGCTGGCCGGGTTCTCGCAAGGCAGCGCGATGACCCTGCACACGGGTCTGCGCCTGAAAGAGAAGCTGGCCGGCATGATGGCGCTGTCCGGCTATCTTCCGCTGCTGGACACCGCGGAAGCCGAGCGCCAGCCCGCCAACAATGCCACGCCTATCTTCATGGCGCATGGCCAATACGATCCGGTGGTGTCGCTCGCGCGCGCCGAAGCGTCGTTGGCTGAATTGAAGCGTCTGGGTTACGACGTGCGCTGGCACACGTATCCGATGCCGCACTCGGTCTGCGCCGAGGAAGTGGCGGACATTTCGGACTTTTTGAACGAAGTGCTGGTCTAGCGCAGCACGGGCCAGGAGCGAAGACGAGCGGCGCGCAAGGCGCGGCTCGTGTTCCTGGCCGATGGGCGCGCCGGCATTGCGCGCCTACGATGGGATGAGCCCTGCCCCGTCACGATTCACCCCCGAAGCGGCTCAAAATCTTATTTTGTATACCAACTGGTATTCCAGCCTCGCATTGTCCCGGCTCGGAAGACTTGCGTCCATAGAGAAAAACGCCAATCTCAAAACGCTTGTCGCCCACTTGTCTTGAATATAGTATTCGATCCAAGCCTTACCGGCCCGGGCCTTCTCTGTTCGGGCTTCCCTGTTGTTGCAGTCGATCCATCCCATTGGCCGTGTTGCGCCGATCCGTCGGCGCATTCAAGACGCAGGAGAAAGTCCCGTGAAGACCTCGCCCTTGCCCCGCCTGGCAGGCGCGGCGCTGCTCGCGCTGCTTGCCCCTCTGGCCGCTCAGGCCGAAGCCCTGAACCCTCCCGTGAAGGTGCGCTACGAAGAAGTGGTGCGATCGATCCTGTACGTGCCGAAGTATGTCGCGTTATCGCAGGGCTATTTCAAGGACGCAGGACTGGACGTGTCCATGAAGACGTCGCAAGGCACCGACAAGGGCATGACCGCCCTGCTGTCGGGCAGCGCGGACATCGTGCTGATCGGGCCCGAGGCGTCCATCTACGTGCAGAACAGCGAATCACCGGTCAAGCCCAAGATCTTTGCCGGCCTGACCGCCACCGACGGCTTTTTCCTGCTGTCGCGCAAGCCGGTCGACAAGTTCGACTGGTCCATGCTCAAGGGCAAGGAAGTGATCGGCTTTCGCCCGGGATCGAATCCCATCGTGTTCCTGGAGACAGCGCTGCGCAAGCATGGCCTCGATCCTCAAAAGGACGTGAAGCTGCTCAACAACATCGGCATCCCCGCGCGCGCCGGCGCCTGGATGGCGGGCCAGGGTGAATACGGCATCTTCCTGGAGCCCGAGGCCGGCGAGTTGGTGCGCAACGGCAAGGGGCACATCGTCGCGTCGGTGGGACATGAAGTGGGCCAGGTGGACTACACGGTCTTCACCGCCACCGACAAATACATCCGCGACAACCCCAAGGTCATCCAGGCCTGGACCGACGTGGTCGCGCGCGCCGAGAAATACGTGAAGGACACGCCCGCCGCCACGCTGGCTCCGCAGATCATGACCTTCTTTCCCGGCATGGATCAGGCCGCGGTGACCGAGGCGATCGAACGCTACAAGCAATATCAGATCTGGAAGACCACACCGCTGGTGACCGCGCAGGCGATGACGCAGCTGCAGGACATGCTGGTGGCCAGCGCCGTGATGAAGGACACCGCCCGCGTCAAGTACGAGGACGTGGTGATCGCCGACTTTGCCAAGAAGGCGCAATGATGGGCGCCGCCATCCACAACCTGAAGCCGGCGCCCGCCACGGCCAAGATCGAACTGCGCGAGGTCTGTCTTTCGTACTTCACGCCGGAAGGCGAGACCGAGGCGCTGTCCAACGTCTCCTTCAGTCTGGCGCCGGGCGAGTTCGTCAGCCTGATCGGGCAGAGCGGCTGTGGCAAGAGCACGCTGCTGTCGTTGATCGCGGGTTTGATTCCGCCGACCTCGGGCGCGGTGCTGGTCGACGGGCAGGCGGTGACCAAGCCGAATGCCCGCATCGGCTACATGCTGCAGCAGGACTATCTGTTCGAGTGGCGCACGATTCTGGACAACGTGATGCTGGGCGCCGAGATCCAGGGGCGGCGTGATGCGCGCAGCGAGGCGCGCGCCGTGCACCTGCTTGAAAAATGTGGCCTGGGCGCGTTCCTGTCGCACACGCCGCGGCAGCTGTCCGGCGGCATGCGCCAACGCGCGGCGCTGGCGCGCACGCTGGTCACCGAGCCCGACGTGATCCTGCTGGACGAACCGTTTTCGGCATTGGATTCGCAGACGCGGCTGGCGATCTCCGATGAAGTCGTGGACATCCTGCGGCGCGAAGGCAAGACGGTAGTGCTGGTGACGCACGACATCGGCGAGGCCATCGCAATGACCGACCGCGTGATCGTGCTGTCGCGCCGGCCAGGACGCTTAAAGAGCCAGTACCGCATCCATTACGGCGACGGCCAGGTCCGCCCAACGCCATTCCAGGCGCGTTCGCGGCCGGAGTTCAACACCTACTTCAAACAGCTCTGGGACGAGCTGGATGTTCACGTGGAGGGCTGACCCATGAACGCGCCGATTGCCAATACCGTTCCGCTGCGCGCCGTGCCCGGCCCCAGCGAGAAATACCTGAACTACCTGCGCCGCGACCGCGCGCGCCGCCGCAACATCCGCGTGGCCCAAGCGCTGCTGCTGGTGGTCTTTCTATGCGCGTGGGAAATCCTGCCGCGCATGCACATCGTCAATCCGCTGCTCACCAGCTATCCCAGCGCGCTGTGGCCCACGTTCCTGGAACTGTGGAACCACGGCAGCCTGGGCAAGCACATCATGACGACGCTGTCGGCGACGCTGGTCGGCTTTGTGCTCAGCATGGGCATCGGGATCGTGGTGGCCGCCGCGCTGTGGTGGTCCGATTTTCTGTACAAGGTGCTGGACCCCTTCCTGGTGGTGGCCAACGCCATGCCCAAGATCGCATTCGTGCCGATCTTCTATCTGTGGCTGGGTTCCGACTATGCGGTCTACGGCATGGCGGTCGCCATTGCGGTGTTCGTGACCATCATGGTCGTGTACGCGGGTTTCCGCGGCATCGACCTGAACAAGGTGAAGCTTGCCCACACCTTCGGCGCCAGCCGCTGGCAGGTGCTGACCAAGGTCGTACTGCCGGGCAGCGTGCCCACGTTGATCGCGGCCGTGAAGATGAACATCGGCCTGGCGCTGGTGGGCGTGATCGTGGGCGAGTTCCAGTCGGCGGATTCGGGATTGGGCTTTCTCATCATGAACGGCAGCCAGGTGTTCAAGCTGAACATCGTCATGACCGCCATCGTGATGCTGGCGCTGATTTCCAGCGTTATGTATCTCATCATCTACCGCGTCGAGTCCGCCGTGGCGCGGCGCTACGGCTAAGGAGGCAGCATGGAATTCCCCCAGTGGGTAAAGGATCGCGTCGTGGCCCGTCAGGGCTGCCTGCATCCCTATGACGAACTGCCGGCCGCGCGCACCGCGGTGGTGGTGATCGACATGCAGCAGTATTTCCTGATGCCGGGTTATCAGGGCGAATGCGCCCCCGCGCGCCAGATCATCGACCCCATCAACCGCCTGTGCAGCGCCGTGCGCGATGCGGGCGGGGTCGTGGTGTGGGTGCAGACCGCGTCGGACAACGCGGACGTGTTCTGGTCGCATCATCATGGCGTGATGCTCACGCCCGAACGCAGCGCCCGCCGCCTGGAGACCCTGCGGCGCGACTCGCCGGGCTTTGCGCTGCATCCGGACCTGCACGCGCAGGCCACCGACCTGCGCGTGGTCAAACGCTTCTACAGCGCCATGGCGCCCGGTTCGTCGGAATTGGAACCCCTGCTGCGCGGGCTGGGCGTGGATACCCTGCTGATCGCCGGCACGGTCACCAACGTGTGCTGCGAATCCACCGCGCGCGACGCAATGATGCGGGACTTTCGGACCATCATGATCGACGACGCGCTGGCCGCCGTGACACCGGCCGAACACGAGAACGCGCTGCACGGCTGGATGCTGTTCTTCGGCGACGTGCTGTCGGTGGACGAAGCGGCCGCGCGGCTCAAACCCGCGCAGCTGTCGCGCCGGACCGCCTGAAGCGTCCCGGCGCGACGGGTGACGGGTCCAGACCCGGGCCCAGCCCAAGGTCCAGACCCAGGCCCAGACCCAGATCCTGAATCAGACTCAGCCCAGGTCCAGCCAGACCCGGCGCATCGTCGGATCCTCGGGATCGCGATCGTTCGTGAATCCCAGGCTGGTCATCAGCGCCAGCATGGGCCGGTTCGTCGACAGCACCAGGCCGTCGATGTATTCCAGCCCCTGCTCGCGCGCGGCGTCGATCAGCGCGGTCATGAGCTGACGTCCCAACCCCCGCCGTTGCCAGTCGTCGCCGATCACCAGCGCGTACTCCGCGCCCCGCCCGTCGGGATTGCGCAGGTAGTGGGCAAAGCCCACCAGCACCTCGCGCGGATGGCCGCGATTGGCGGGATTGGGCACCTGCGTCGCCGCCACCAGGGCCAGTTCGCGGTGATAGTCCACCTGTGTGTAGCGCGACACCATTCGCGGCGTGAGTTCGCGCATCATCGACACGAACCGCATGTAGCGCGACCGCTCCGACAAGCCACGGATGAATTCCTGCAGCGCCTCCCCGTCTTCGGGGCGGATCGGGCGCAGCACCCACGGGATGCCGTCATCGAACCGGCGCACCTGCACCAGCCGAGCCGGATACGGGTGGATCGCCATGTGCGGGTAGCCCGTGGTCTGCGGCGAAGCGCAGCCCGGCGTATCGGTCAGCGTCATGCGCAGGCCGCCGGCGCGCAGATGCGTTTCACCGGCGTAGAGCGGATCGATGTCCAGGGATTCGATGTCGGGCAGTTCCGACACCAACTCGGACACCAGCACCAAGGTTTGCTGCAGCGCCTCCGCGGCCAGGTGGCCGACCCGGGGAGCCAGCACGCGACGCCAAAGCCGGCTGCGCTCGATGAGTTGGCGCGCCAGATAGCCGTTCAGCGGCGGCAGGTCCATGCCGCGCTCGGCCAGCGACAGCACCGCGTCCGGCCCGCCCGCGCCAAAGCGGATGACAGGGCCGAATTGCGGATCGCGACGCACGCGGATCGCCATGGGCCGGGACTCGGCTTCGGCGGCTGATGGTGCGGCGGCGTCGGACAACGGCACATAGAACAGCCCCAGCAACGTGCGGATTTCTGCGGTGTTCAGTTCGCGCCGGCAATCGGCGCGCACGCGCGCGACGATTTCGCGCGCCGCCGCCAGGTCCGGCACGTGACTGGCAGGTTCGGGCGGCTGGGTCTGCAACAGCAACTGCTGGTTGTAGTGGTGCGACGCCAGCACGCCGAACGCGTCCGCGGCCGACTCGGGCGTGCGGAATGCCGACGTGCCCGCATCGTCCAGCATGCGCCGCAGCGGCCGCATCCCCGCGTCGCCCATGAAGCAGGTCACGACGGGCTTCTTGGCGGACGGCGCGATCTGCGCCAGTTCGCGCGCGACTGCCGGCATGTCGGCCAAGGCGTCGGGCGCCAGCAGCACCAGCACACCATCCACGCCGGTGTCGTCCAGGACGACTTCTAGCATGGCGCGAATGCGCTCGGGCGTCATCGGCAGATAGGTGATGACGGGGTTGGCGGTGCCGGCGTCCGGCTCCAGCATCTCGGCCAGCGCGCGTTGCGTGGCGGGCGCCAGATCGGCGCGCAGGACGGCGGCGTCGGGGCCGATCAGGTCCATGGCGAGCTGCGGAGGTCCGCTGCCGTTGGAGATGAGAGCAACGCGGCGGCCTTTGGGGCGGCGCGTGTAGCCCAGCACCTTCACGGCCGAGAAGAGCTGCACGAAGTAGCGCACACGCACCGCGCCAGCCCGGCGCAGCGCCGCATCGAAAACGGCGTCGCTGCTGTCGGCATCGGAGCGGCCGGCCTTGAGCACGATTACCGGCTTGATGCTGGCCGCGGCCCGCAGCGTGCTCATGAACTCGCGGGCGGGCCCGACGTCTTCCAGGTAGAGGACGATGCTGTCCGTGCGCGGATCGCTGGCCAGGTAGTCCAGCAGCTTGGGCAAGCCCACCACGGCTTCGTCGCCCAGCGACACGGCGGTGGAAAAGCCGATGTGCACGTCCTCGGCCCAGTCCATGACGGCGGCCATGATGGAGCGCGACTGCGCCACCAGCGCCACGCGGCCGCTGCGCGCCAGCACCGGGTGCTGGCTGAAGTTCAGGCCGGCGTGCGGCCGCTGCGCGCCGAAGGAGCGCGGCCCCAGCAGTTCGCAGTGGTTTTCCTCGGCCCAGGCCCGGCACAGCGCCAGCGTGCCGCGCGGATACGGGTCGGGCAGTTCGTGGGGCAGCAGGATCACGGCGCGGGGCGACAACGGCGCCAGGCGGCGCAGCGTTTCGGGCAGCACGGCAGGCGACACGCAAACCAGGGCCAGATCAGGCCGGTCGCCCTGGGCCAGGCCTTCAAGCCTGTCCGGCAGGTCGGGGGCTGCGCCGGGTTCGACGGCGACAACCGTGGTCTTCGCCTTCAGGGCAGGAGACAGGGAACTTGCCGCGGGAAGCGGCCGATCGGCCACGATCACCAGCGAGGCGGGTTCGAACATCGGCGCAAGAGCGTGTCTCAACATGGGGAGGTCGGGCCAGGGCCTGTTCACACTAATCTAAAATAGCGTTCATCGTATCAAGACAAGCCCGCTGTCCGCTTGATGAGGACACTGCCCGACGCCGCTTTGTGGCGCCGCAGCCGCTAACACTGCCACCTATGACTTCCAACGCCACTACTCCCATTCGCACCCGCTTTGCGCCTTCGCCCACCGGTTTCCTGCATTTGGGCGGCGCGCGCACCGCGCTGTTCTCCTGGGCCTTCGCGCGCCATCACAAGGGCACCTTCGTGCTGCGCATCGAAGACACGGACGTCGAGCGGTCCACGCCGGAAGCGGTGCAGGCCATTCTGGACAGCATGGAATGGCTGGGCATGCAGCCGGACGAAGGCCCCTTCTACCAGATGCAGCGCATGGACCGGTACCGCGAAGTCGTGGCCCAGATGCTGGCCGCCGGCACTGCCTACCATTGCTACAGCTCGCCCGAAGAAGTCGAAGCGATGCGCGAGGCCGCCCGCGCCCGCGGCGACAAGCCCCGTTATGACGGCACCTGGCGCCCGGAACCGGGCAAGACGCTGCCCGCCATCCCCGAGGGCCGCAAGCCCGTCGTGCGCTTCAAGAATCCCCAGGACGGCGCCACGTCCTGGAACGACATGGTCAAGGGCACGATCAGCTTCGACAACACCGAACTCGACGACCTGATCATCGCGCGCCCGGACGGCACACCCACCTATAACTTCTGCGTCGTGGTCGACGACTGGGACATGGGCATCACGCACGTGCTGCGCGGCGATGACCACGTCAACAACACGCCCCGCCAGATCAACATCCTGCGCGCGCTTGGCGCCACCCTGCCGGAATACGGCCACGTGCCGATGATCCTGGGCCCCGACGGCGAAAAGCTGTCCAAGCGCCACGGCGCGGTCAACGTCATGGAGTACGACAACGAGGGCTACCTGCCCGAGGCCATGATCAACTACCTGGCCCGTCTGGGCTGGAGCCACGGCGACGACGAGCTCTTCTCGCGCGATCAGCTCGTGTCGTGGTTCGACACCAAGCATCTGTCCAAGTCGGCGTCGCAGTGGGATCCCAAGAAGCTGAACTGGGTCAACGCCCACTACATCAAGCAGATGGACAATGCCGAACTGGCCGAACGCGTCGCCACGCGCGTGGCGACGCGCGGCGGTTTTCCCGAGCAGATCGACCTGCCGGGTGTCATGGGCCTCCTGAAGGACCGCGCCGAAACGCTGGAGCAACTGGCCGATGGCGCCATGCTGTTCTGCGGCGAGTTCAAGGGCGCGCCGGCGGAGCTGACCGAACAGCACCTGACCGCGCCGGCCCGCGAGGCGCTGGCCGATTTCGCGCAGCGCGCGCAGGATGCGGCGTGGACGCGCGAAGCGCTGTCCGCGCTGATCAAGGGTGTACTGGCCGACCGCGGACTGAAGATGCCGCAACTGGCCATCCCGCTGCGCGTGGCGGTCACCGGTCAGACGCAGACGCCTGCGGTGGATGCGGTGCTGGCGCTGCTGGGCAAGGAAACCGTGCTCAAGCGGCTGTCGGCGATTTGAACCTGGGTGTCTGACACCTGCATGATCCCTGGGTCTCTGACACCCCCATAAAGAAAGGGCCTTTTCATCCAACGATGAATAAGGCCCTTTCTGTTTTCAGTCTGGCTTGGCGCGAAGTCCGTTCACGCCTGCTGCATCCCCGCCCTCGCCTTCAGCGCCCGGGCAAAGAACGCCCCCAGCAGCGGCAGCAGCACGGCCGAGCCGCCGAATAGCGCGCCGGGTCCGATCTCATCCACCACCGCCCCCGCCAGCGCCACGCCCGCCGCCTGCCCCATGAACAGGCATGACGCAAACCACGCGACCGCCGTGCCGCGCGCCGACGGCACCATCTGTGTTGCGTTCGTCTGCAGCGTCGCGTGCAGCAGATAATACCCAAAACCCGCCAGGACGCTCGCCAACAGGCTCCACATCCACACCGGCCCCAGCAGGTACGACAGGAACGCCACGCCCAGCACCAGTCCGCCCGCGACAGCCAAGCCGCGCTCGCCGAGCCGCTTGAGGATGCGCCCGGCGACGACCGTGTAGATCAGCCCCCCCACCGCGTACACGGCAACCAGCGCGCCCGCGGCCGTTAGCGAGATATCGAATCGCTCATGCAGGTACGACGGCGCAAAGGCCAACGCACCGAACACCAGCAAGCCTTCGATGAACACCGTCGCCAGCACCACGCGCGCCCATGGCGCACCGAGCACCAGCCGCGCCTGCGCGATGAAGCCCTGCCGTGGCGCGCTGGGATCAACCTGCGCGAAGCCTGCCGCCCGCTGGCGACGCACTTCCAGATGCAGCAGCACGCCCACGATCAGATAGCCCGCCACGAGCGCGGCAAAGGCCCAGCGCCAGCCGACGGTATCGGCGAACAGGCCGCCCGCAAGCTGGCCGGCGGACATGCCGAGGATGGTGCCGGTCAGAAAGCGCGCCAGCGTCGCCTGCCGGCGTTCATAGGGGACGTTGTCGCCGATCCAGGCCATCGACAGCGGCACGATGCCCGCGCCCGCGGCGCCCGACAAGGCGCGGCAGAACACCAGCATGTCCAGCGATCCGGCCATGACAGCGCCGGCGCTGCCCAGCGCGCACGCCACGGTGGCGACGCTAACCACGCGGTATTTGCCGTACCGGTCGCCCACCGGACCGAAGAACATCTGCAGCACGCCATACGCCACGGCAAACGCCGTGACCGCGCGCGCGGCCTGCCCGGTGGTGGTGCCGAATTCCGCCGCCAGTTGCGGCAGCATGGGATCACAGATACGGAAAGCGCTGGCGCTGACGAAGGCGGCCAGCGCCAGCAGCGCGATCGCGCGTGCTTCGGAGGACAGGGCAGGCATGGATATCCGGCGGCGGGGCGAAAGTCGAAGCCCGCACCTTACCGCAGCCCGGCCCGCTTGGCGAAGCCGCCGGGCGAAGTGTCCGCCCGGCGCAACGCTCAGTAGGCGAGGCGATAGCCCGCCGGCATGCGGCGCGCGGTGAGCAGCATGCCGCCGCTCTTGAGTTCACGCATCGACAGCTTGGATTGCTCGACCTTTTCGACGCGGTAGCGGTTCAGATAGATCGGATCGGTGGGGTCCACCGGCTCGCCCGCCGACTTGGTGGTGCGCATCGTGTAGACACCGTTCTCCACGCTCCAGCAGCCCGTCTCGCGCAGCGCGGGTCGCGTCTTGCGGCCGATCTTGAGCAGGGATTCGTAGGACATGGTGCCGTCGGCCGACAGCACGATCAGCGCCTGCATGTCGCCGGCCACGTCGCGCGGACGCGAATTGGACAACCAGGTGCCGACCATCGGGTCACCGGCCTTGGCGGGCGTGCAAGCCACCGGCTTGGGCGGATCCGCAGGCTGGGCCTCGGTTATGGCGGCAGGCTTCCTGGCGGCGCAACCGGCCAGGATCACGAGGGCGCAGGCAACGCCTGCCGTACGCAAAAACACACTGCTCATGACTTCCTCAAGACGTCCGCCGTCGCGCCGCGCCGATCACACCGGCACGTCCCAGGCGCAGCGGACTTCACGCACTCTAAATAGGCGTCAGGGAAGAATCAACGAGGATCCGCGCCGTGTGCAAATGCGCAACAGTGCGGCCGCGAGCGCGCCCGGAATCCGCGCGGAAACCGCAAAAATGCGTTGGTTTCTAGCGACAGAGCCTCTCTATATATAGTGCGCCCCGAAATGGCTACAGCGGCAGCCGCTGTTCGTGCTTGATCTCGCGCAGCGCCACGATGGTGCGCGTCTGCCGGATGCCCGGCATGTTGAAGAGGAACCGGTGCAGGAAGCGGTCATAGGCTTCGGGACTTTCCACGAGGATCTTCAACAGGAAGTCCGAATCCCCGGTGACCGCATAGCACTCCAGGATTTCCGGCGCATCGCGCACAGACCGCTCGAAGTGTTCAACGGTGTTGGCCGAGTGCCGCTCCAGGCTGATCTGCGCAAACATGCAGCCCAGCCCCACCTTGCTGCGGTCGACCTGGGCGCTGTAGCCCTGGATCACCCCGCTCGCCTCCATCGCCTTCACGCGCCGCCACACCGGCGCGGCGGACAGCCCCACCTTCTCGGAAAGCTGCTGCGCCGAGGCCCGGCCGTCTTCCTGCAGGGCCTTCAGGATGCCGATATCGGTCTTGTCCATTCGCTTGTCTCCTGGTTTTTTTGAAATACGAAATGTTCATTGCGAATTATAGGGATAGCACGATCCGAAAACGCAATAAACCTGATCCCTCGCGAACCTATCATGGTGCCAAATACGAGGAGCATTGACTATGGACGGTACCCCCGCCGCCGCACCCGAGCTGGACCTTGAGTATCAGCTCGCCGATAACCTGACGCGCGAGTCCGGCCGCATCTTCCTGACCGGCACGCAGGCCCTGGTGCGCATGATGCTCACGCAGCGCCGGGTGGACCGCGAGCGCGGCCTGAACACGGCCGGTTTCGTGTCGGGGTATCGCGGATCGCCGCTGGGCGGCGTGGACATGGCCATGTGGAAGGCGCAGAAGGCGCTGGACGCCAACCAGATCACCTTCCTGCCGGGCATCAACGAAGATATGGCCGCTACTGCGGTCATGGGGACGCAGCAGGCCGGTGTGCGCGACGACCGCAACGTCGATGGCGTGTTCGCCATGTGGTACGGCAAAGGCCCTGGCGTGGATCGCGCCGGCGACGCGCTGCATCACGGCAATGCCGCGGGCGCCTCGCGCAATGGCGGCGTGCTGGTGGTGGTGGGCGACGACCACACCGCCGTATCGTCCTCGATCCCGCACGCCAGCGAAGCGTCGCTGATCGGCTGGCAGATGCCCATCGTGCACCCGACGTCCATCGACGAATACGAGACCTTCGCGCTGTGGGGCTGGGCCCTGTCGCGCTATGCGGGCACGTGGGTCGCGTTCAAGGCGGTGTCCGAGACCATCGAAAGCGGCCACTCCTTCACCCCTGCCCCGATCCAGACCTACGACATGCCCGCGGATCCGGACATGCCGTCCGGATCGCTTGAATATTCGGCGCGCGACTTCCTGTCCCTGGCGGTCGAGACGCGCATGAACCAGCGCATGAAGGCGGTCGCCGCCTTCGCGCGCCGCCACAGCCTGGACAAGCTGACCTGTCCGGCGCCCAAGGCAACGGTGGGCATCGTCACCGTGGGCAAGGCGCACCTGGACACCATGGAAGCGCTGGCGCGACTTGGCGTGGATACGGTCACGGCGAACGCGCCCGTACGCATCTACAAGCCGGGTCTCACCTGGCCGATGGATGAGAGCCGCCTGCTCGAATTTGCGCGCGGCCTGTCGCACATCCTGGTCGTCGAAGAAAAAGGCGCGGTGGTCGAAAGCCAGATCAAGGACATGCTGTTCAACCTGCCCGAGCGTCCGACGGTCGTGGGCAAGAAGGGGCTGGACGGCGAGCCGATGGTGACGTCGGCCGGCCAATTGCGCCCGTCGCTGCTGGCCGCGCCGCTGGCCGGCTGGCTGTCGCGCGCCGCGGGGCTGCCCGTGAACCGCGACCTGTCGGCCTTCGAATGCCAGGCGCCGCTGTCCAACGATGCGGACGGCATGCGCCGCCGCCCCTACTTCTGCTCGGGCTGTCCGCACAGCACGTCGACCAAGGTGCCCGAGGGCAGCCAGGCGCTGTCCGGCGTGGGCTGCCACTACATGGCGGCCTGGATGGACCGCGACACGGGTGGCCTGACGCAGATGGGCGGCGAAGGCGTCGACTGGATCGGCCTGTCACGCTACACGAAGATGCCGCACATCTTCCAGAACATGGGCGAAGGCACGTACTACCATTCGGGTTACCTGGCCATCCGCCAGGCCGTCGCGGCGCGCGCCAACATCACCTACAAGATCCTGTTCAACGATGCCGTCGCGATGACGGGCGGGCAGCCGGTCGATGGCCCCATCTCGGTCCCGCAGATCTGTCAGCAGTTACGCGGCGAGAACGTGGCGCGCATCGTGGTCACCACGGACGAGCCCGAAAAGTACCAGGGCGTGGACCTGGGTCCCGGCATCAAGGTCCACCACCGCCGCGAGCTGGATGCGCTGCAGCGCGAGCTGCGCGAGATCCCTGGCGTGACCGTGCTGATCCATGACCAGACCTGCGCCGCCGAAAAACGCCGCCGCCGCAAGAAGAACCAGTTTCCGGATCCGGCGCGCCGCATGCTGATCAACAGCGCGGTGTGCGAAGGCTGCGGTGACTGCGGCGTGAAGTCGAACTGCCTGTCGGTCGTTCCGCTGGAAACGCCTTACGGCCGCAAGCGCGCGATCGATCAATCGAGCTGCAACAAGGACTATTCCTGCGCGGAGGGCTTCTGCCCCAGCTTCGTGTCCGTGATGGGCGGCAAGCCCAGAAAGAGCGCGGCGCCGAAGGCCGACCAGGAACGCCTGCAAGCCCTGATCGCCGGCTTGCCGCTGCCCGACATCCACGCGCTGGAGCATCCCTATCGCCTGCTGGTCGCCGGCATGGGCGGCACCGGGGTCATCACCATCGGCGCCATCGTGTCGATGGCCGCTCACCTGGAAGGCCTGTCTGCTGCCGTGCTGGACCTGACCGGGCTGGCGCAGAAGGGTGGCACCGTCGTCAGCCACATCCGCCTTGCCCCCGCCGGCGCGACCGCGGGCCCCGTGCGCCTGGACTGGCAGCAAGCCGACGCGGCCATCCTGTGTGATCCGGTCGCCGCCGTGGCGCCCGATTCGCTGGGCGCCCTGCGCCGCGGCCACACCAAGGTCACGGTGAACACCTACGTGGCGCCCGTCTCCGACTTCACGCGCAATCCCGATGCCGCGATGCGCCCCGAAGCGCTGCTCGCCAAGATCCGCCACGCGGCCGGCGACACGCACACCGCGGCGATCGACGCGCACGAAGCGGCCCTGGCGCTCTTCGGCGACAGCATCCTGTCGAACATGTTCATGCTGGGCTATGCCTGGCAACGCGGCGGCGTGCCGCTGTCGCAGGCTGCCATCTACCGCGCGATCGAGCTGAACGGCGTGGCGGTCGCGGCCAATCGCGCCGCCTTCGACAACGGCCGGCTCGCGGCGCATCAACCTGACGCGCTGCAAGGCGCCCTCCGCCCCCGTGCCCAGGTCGTGCAGCTCCACGTGCCCGAAACGTTCGAACGTGCCGTGGCGCGCCGTGTCGAAGACCTGACGGCTTATCAGGATGCCGCGTATGCCCGCACCTACCAGCAGGTCGTCGACGCCGTCGCGGCACACGAGCGGGAGCTGGCGCCGGACGCCAAGTCGCCCCGGCTGGCCATGGCGGTGGCGCGCGGCCTGTACAAGCTCATGGCCTACAAGGACGAATACGAAGTGGCGCGCCTCTATACCGGCGACGCGTTCAAGGCGCAGCTGGAGGGCCAGTTCGAAGGCGAGTACAGCCTGCGCTTTCACATGGCCCCGCCGATCTTCGCGCGCAAGGATCCGCGCACCGGCGTGCCGCGCAAGATGACGCTGGGTCCGCGCACGATGTCGGCACTGAAATTGCTGACGCGTCTGAAGGGCCTGCGCGGTACGTGGTTCGATCCGTTCGGCCACACGGCCGAGCGCAAGATGGAACGGGCGCTGGTTCAGGAGTACCGCCAGACCATAGACCAGCTCGTTGCAGGGTTGACCTCGGACAACCTCGCGCAAGCGGCTACAATCGCCGCCCTGGCAGAAAACATTCGCGGTTTCGGCCACGTGAAGGCCGCGAATGTCGACAAGTATCGGACCGATCTGGTCCGACTCATGCAGAGCTATACAGCACCGGCCTCACACGCCGTCCCCTTGCGGAAAACCGCATAAACAGCCGGTCTGAGTGGTCACTGACCTGGGCGCGCCTTACGGGGCGCGCCTAGTGCATTTGGTTACAATCTTTTGTGGGATTCGTCTTATCTTCTTCTTGTCCCTGTAAACCTCGATCACTAGAATTAGTGGCCAACGAGGGGTGCTACACTACATCTTGTGGTCGCCCAAGCGCGGATTCCCGCCGGCCACGCCTTACGGACTAGCCTGTCCGGACGTTGCGACCCCCATTACAAGATCCAATTTTGACCCGACATGACGCCGTCATGCCGTTATCTACGCGCTTTTACGCACAGGAGCTTCCATGCAGACTACGATCGCCTCTGTGACCCGGCCTTCGGCCGTGCCGCCCTCCCAAACCGACTCCCCCGCCGACGCCAACAACGGCAAATGGGCCAGCTACAACATCATCCGCCGCAATGGCTCGGTGGTTGGCTTTGAGCCCAGCAAGATTGCCATCGCCATGACCAAGGCCTTCCTGGCCGTCAATGGCGGCCAAGGCGCCGCATCCGCCCGTGTGCGCGAACTCGTCGAAACGCTGACCGGCCAAGCCGTCAACGCGCTGGTTCGCAACCGCCCCAACGGCGGCACCTTCCATATTGAAGACATCCAGGACCAGGTCGAACTGGCGCTGATGCGCTCTGGCGAGCATGACGTCGCGCGCGCCTATGTCCTGTACCGTGAAAAGCGCACGCAAGAACGCGCCGCCGCTGCTGCCGCCGAAGGCCAGCAGAAGGCCGCCGCCGCGCCGCAGGAACACGTGCTGAACGTCACTGACGGCGGTGTGCGCCGTCCGCTGGACGTCGCCGAACTGCGCGCGACCATCGTCGCCGCCGGCGAAGGCCTGTCTGAATTCATCGACGCCGAAGCCATCCTGAAGGAAACGGTCAAGAACCTGTACGACGGCATCCCCGTCGACGAAGTCTTCAAGTCCGCCATCCTGTCCGCGCGCGCGCTGGTCGAAAAGGATCCGGCCTACAGCCAGGTCACCGCCCGTCTGCTGCTGCACACGATCCGCAAGGAAGTGCTGGGCGAGGAAGTCTCGCAAGACGGCATGGGCGCGCGTTACGCCGAATACTTCCCCACGTTCATTGCCCGCGGCATCGAAGGCGGCCTGCTGTCGCCCGAACTGGCCAACTATGATCTGACGAAACTGGGCAAGGCGCTGAACGCCAAGCGCGACCTGCAATTCGGCTACCTCGGCCTGCAGACCCTGTACGACCGCTACTTCCTGCACATCCGCGGCACCCGCATCGAACTGCCGCAGGTCTTCTTCATGCGCGTGGCCATGGGCCTGGCGCTGCGCGAGACCGACCGCGAAACGCGCGCCATCGAGTTCTACGAGATCCTGTCCTCGTTCGACTTCATGAGCTCCACGCCGACGCTGTTCAACTCGGGCACGCTGCACTCGCAGTTGTCGTCGTGCTACCTGACCACCGTCTCCGACGACCTCGAAGGCATCTACGACGCCATCAAGGAAAACGCGCTGCTGGCCAAGTACGCCGGTGGCCTGGGCAACGACTGGACTCCTGTCCGCGCGCTGCGCAGCCACATCAAGGGCACCAACGGCGAAAGCCAGGGCGTCGTGCCGTTCCTGAAGGTCGTCAACGACACGGCCGTCGCCGTGAACCAGGGCGGCAAGCGCAAGGGTGCAGTCTGCACGTACCTCGAGTCGTGGCACCTGGACATCGAAGAATTCCTGGAACTGCGCAAGAACACCGGCGACGAACGCCGCCGCACGCACGACATGAACACGGCGAACTGGATTCCCGACCTGTTCATGAAGCGCGTCATGGAAGGCGGTGAGTGGACGCTGTTCTCGCCGTCCGACTGCCCCGACCTGCACGACAAGTACGGCCGCGCGTTCGAAGAAGCCTACGTGGGCTACGAAGCCCGCGTCGCCAGCGGCGAACTGAAGCTGTTCAAGAAGATGCCGGCGCTGACGCTGTGGCGCAAGATGCTGTCGATGCTGTTCGAAACCGGCCACCCGTGGATCACGTTCAAGGATCCGTGCAACATCCGTTCGCCGCAGCAGCACGTGGGCGTCGTCCACAGCTCGAACCTGTGCACCGAGATCACGCTGAACACCAACGAATCCGAAATCGCGGTTTGCAATCTGGGTTCCGTGAACCTGGTCGCACACATGAAGCCGGCTGCCGGCGGCGGTTTCGAACTGGACCACGACAAGATCAAGCGCACGGTCAGCATCGCCATGCGCATGCTCGACAACGTGATCGACATCAACTACTACGCCGTCGACAAGGCCCGCAATTCCAACGCGCGCCATCGTCCGGTGGGCATGGGCATCATGGGCTTCCAGGATTGCCTGCAGATGATGCGCGTGCCGTACGCATCGCAAGCCGCTGTTGAATTCGCGGACCGTTCGATGGAAGCGGTGTGCTATCACGCGTACTTCGCGTCGAGCCTGCTCGCTGAAGAACGCGGCCGCTATCAATCGTATGAAGGCTCGCTGTGGTCGCGTGGCATCTTGCCGCAAGACACGTTGAAGATGCTGCGTGACGAACGTGGTGGTCACGTTGAGGTTGATGAATCGAGCACGCTCGATTGGGATACGTTGCGCACGCGCATCAAAGAACACGGCATGCGCAACTCCAATTGCATCGCAATCGCCCCAACCGCCACTATTTCCAATATCATTGGCGTATCTGCGTGCATCGAACCCACTTTCCAGAACTTGTACGTCAAATCGAATCTCTCCGGCGAGTTCACGGTCGTTAACGATTACCTCGTGCGTGACCTGAAGAAACTCGGTCTCTGGGACGAAGTCATGGTCGCCGACCTCAAGTACTTCGACGGCAGCCTGTCCCGCATCGATCGCGTTCCTTCCGAACTCCGCGAACTCTACGCCACCGCGTTCGAAGTCGAACCGAGCTGGCTGGTTGAATGCGCGTCGCGCCGTCAGAAGTGGATCGATCAAGCCCAGTCGCTGAACATCTACATGGCCGGCGCATCGGGCAAGAAGCTGGACGACACCTACAAGCTGGCATGGACGCGTGGCCTGAAGACCACGTACTACCTGCGTACCCTTGGCGCCACCAGCGCCGAGAAGTCCACCGGACGCGGCGGCGAACTTAACGCCGTCAGCGCGGGTAATCCGTCCACTGCTTCCGCCGTTGCCGCAGCACCTGTTTTGCCGGAACCCGAAGTTCTCGGGGCGGTTTGCACCATGCGGCCGGGCGACCCCGGCTTCGAAGAGTGCGAAGCCTGCCAATAACCGCCTCCGGAGAATGAATCATGATTAATTGGGACGACGACACCACCGCCACGCAACCTGCACAACCTGCCGCGCCCGCGGCGGGCGGTCAGGCTGCCCCGGAAGTCCGGGCGGCGACCGGTGTTTTCGGCGACACCGCCATGCCCACGCCCGCCGCGCCTGAACACGCGGCCGGTCTGGCCACCAGCGGCGCCGCCACCTCGCAGCGCGTGAAGGTTGCCGACAAGCGCATCATCAATGGCCAGACCGACGTCAACCAGCTTGTGCCTTTCAAGTACAAGTGGGCGTGGGAAAAGTACCTGGCCACTTGCGCCAACCATTGGATGCCGCAAGAGATCAACATGTCGCGCGACATCGCCCTCTGGAAGAACCCGAACGGGCTCACCGAGGACGAGCGCCGCATCGTCAAGCGCAACCTCGGCTTCTTCGTGACCGCCGACTCGCTGGCCGCCAACAACATCGTGCTGGGCACCTACCGCCACATCACGGCTCCCGAATGCCGCCAGTTCCTGCTGCGCCAGGCCTTCGAGGAAGCCATCCACACGCACGCCTATCAATACATCGTCGAAAGCCTGGATCTGGACGAAGCCGAGATCTTCAACGCTTATAACGAAGTGCCGTCCATCCGGGCAAAAGACGAGTTCCTGATCCCGTTCATCGACGCGATCGCTGATCCCAACTTCAAGACGGGCACGCCCGAAGCCGACCAGACGCTGCTGAAGTCGCTGATCGTTTTCGCTTGCCTCATGGAAGGCCTGTTCTTCTACGTTGGCTTCACGCAGATCCTGGCGCTTGGCCGCCAGAACAAGATGACCGGCGCTGCCGAGCAGTACATGTACATCCTTCGCGATGAATCCATGCACTGCAACTTCGGCATCGATCTGATCAACACCGTCAAACTGGAAAATCCGCATCTCTGGACGCCGGAATTCCGCGAAGAAATCCGAGAACTCTTCCGCAAAGCGGTCGAACTCGAATACGCTTACGCCGAAGACACGATGCCGCGCGGCGTGTTGGGCTTGAACGCACCCATGTTCAAATCCTACCTGCGCTTCATCGCCAACCGTCGTTGCCAGCAGATCGGTATCGAACCTCTGTACCCCCAGGAAGAAAATCCCTTCCCGTGGATGGCGGAAATGATCGACCTTAAAAAGGAACGCAACTTTTTTGAAACTCGCGTGATCGAATACCAAACCGGTGGCACGCTGAGCTGGGAGTAACGTAGTACGCCATCAAGCCCGGCGCGGGCACGCCCTCTTCTCTTCGATGGGCGTCGCGTTCGCGACAGGCTTGATGGCAATCTCCTTGGTCAGGGTGTCTTCGAACACGTAGAACAAGCGGTCGGCGGCCTGTGGACAGGCTGCCTGCCGGCGCCATTTGAAATGGCTCGCGCCAAAGGAGCGGGGGCCATATCAAATGGCTGTGCCGAATTCATTAGCGCAAACCGTAGTAGCTGTTGCTCGCACAGAACAGCGGCATGCGCCGATGAATAGCCCGGGCACGGTCCGCCGATTGGCGGGTCGGGGCACGGGTTTAAGTTCTGGGACCCCTGAACCTAAGGAGCATGACCATGGCAACAGCCAAGAAAGCCGTCAAGAAAGCAGCGGTGAAAAAACCCGCCGCCAAGAAGGCAGCAGCAAAGAAGGCCGCTCCGGCCAAGAAAGCTGCCGTCAAGAAAGTCGCAGTGAAGAAAGTCGCAGCCGCCAAGAAGCCGGCCGTGAAGAAGGTTGCCGCCAAGAAGGCGCCGGCCGCCAAGAAGGCCGTTGCCAAGAAGGCAGTCGCCAAGAAGGCCGTAGCAAAGAAGGCTCCGGCCGCCAAGAAGGCTGTCGCCAAGAAGGCCGTTGCCAAGAAGGCAGTTGCCAAGAAAGCCGTCGCAAAGAAGGCCGTAGCCAAGAAGGCTGTCGCCAAGAAGGCGGTTGCCAAGAAGGCTGTAGCCAAGAAGGCCCCGGCCGCCAAGAAGGCTGTTGCCAAGAAGGCTGTCGCCAAGAAGGCCCCGGCCGCCAAGAAAGCCGTAGCCAAGAAGGCTGCTGCCAAGAAGGCCCCGGCCGCCAAGAAAGCGGTTGCCAAGAAGGCCGTAGCCAAGAAGGCCCCGGCTGCCAAGAAGGCTCCCGCTGCCAAGAAGGCTCCTGCTTCCAAGCCGGCTGTCGCCGCAAAGAAGCCCGCCGCCGCCAAGAAGCCCGCTGCGAAGAAGGCCGCTCCGAAGAAGCCCGCCACGCCGCCGACCACGGCTGCTGCCCCGGGCGCGAAGACCGCGCTGAACCCCGCCGCGTCGTGGCCGTTCCCGACGGGTGGCCGTCCCTAATCCGGACGCGCCGAAGCGTTAGCTTCATCAGAGCCGCCTGGTATTTACCGGGCGGCTTTTTTGTTGTCCCCGCGTCAATGCCATCCAAATGGCTGACCCTTTGCACTAGGCCTGAAGCACTAGGACCGTACGCAATTTTTACGTCTGGCCGTGCGACAATTGACTCCTCTTTTTTGGGGTGATCGCGTCCATGCTCGGTGAAATCTTCCGCTTCCTTCTCGAAATCGTGTTCACGCTGTTTGGCGCGGCACTGATTGCCCGCGCCTGGATGCACGCGATACGGCTGCATCCCTTCAACCCGCTGGCGCGCGCGATCTACGGCGCCACGAACTGGCTCGTGATGCCGCTGCGCAAGATCATTCCCGCGGGCAACAAGATCGACTGGACCAGCCTCGTGTGCGCATGGCTGTCGGCGCTGGTCTATCTGGTGCTGCTGTGGCTGGTGGCCATCGGCGCGCTGATTCCCGCCGCGCTGCTGCCCGCCGCCATGGGCTCGGCGCTCATCATGACCGCAAAGTGGGCGCTGAACCTGGTGGTCTGGCTGACGCTGATCCAGGCAGTGCTGTCGTGGGTCAACCCGATGGCGCCCATGATGCCGCTGCTGCAGTCGCTGACCGCGCCGTTGCTCGATCCCATCCGCCGCATCCTGCCGCGCACCTCGATCGACTTCTCGCCGCTGATCCTGTTGGTGGCCGCGCAGATCCTCTTGATGGTCCTGGCTCGCCTGAGCTACGGCATGATGGGCGTGTAATCGCCCGCCGCACCATTGCTTTGCACAGCGCCCCCAGCAGCGGGGCGCTGGTCCATCCGGCCGGCGGCGTCTTGCGCTAGACCGGAATGGCGCTGTAGATCTCGATCAGCTTCTTGCGATCGATCTTGTGGTTGTTCGACATGGGCAGCGCCGGGCAGGCAACCAGCTCTGAGGGCACCATGTACGGCGGCAGGCGCTCGGCCAGCCGCTCCTTCCAGCCAGACAACGCCTCCGGCGCAAGTAGCGACGCTTCCTTTACCGCCCCCTCCAATCCCGTCACGAAGCCGATCAACCGCACCGCGGTGCCATCGGGTCGGCGTAGCACCGCGCAGGCGCTACCCTCGACGCCCGGCAGACCATGCAGCGCCTCGTCGATCTCCGCCAGCTCGATACGGTAGCCGTTGAGCTTGATCTGATCGTCCATCCGGCCGCGGCAGAACAGCAACCCGCCCTCCTCCATCAGACCCAGGTCGCCCGTGCGGAACGCGCGGCGGCCATCGTCGTAGGTGTAGAGCTTGGCCGCGTTCAGGTCGGCGCGGTTCAGATAGCCGCGCATGACGTGGTCGCCCACGATGCAGATCTCGCCCTCGTCCACCAGCAGCACGCTATCCGGCTTGGCATGCCCGACCGGCAGCGGATCGTGCGCCGCCAGCACGGCGTCGGTAACTTCGATCCAGGTGGTGGCCACCGTGGCTTCGGTCGGACCGTAGGTGTTCAGGATAGACGCGTCGGGAAAGCGCTGACGCAATTTCTTGGCCAGCGCCGCCGGCAGGGGCTCGCCGCAGAAGAGGAACGTGCGCAGGGTCGGCAGCGTGGCGGGCGAGAAGTCGCGGTTGGCCAATTGCTGATGGGCGAACGACGGCGTGGACACCCATACCGTGATGCCGTGGCCGGCCAGCCGTTCCATCCACGGGCCGGGCGCGGCGATCTGTTCGCGCGCGTTGAGCACGCAGCTGCCGCCGGACGCCAGCGTGGCAAAGACCTCGTACATCGACAGGTCGAAACTGAACGGCGCCTGGTTCATGAAGACGGGCGCCTCGCCCAGGCCAAAGCTGCCCAGCATCCAGTCGCCGAGCAGGCCGACGCTTTCGCGGCCGATCTGCACGCCCTTCGGATCGCCCGTGCTGCCCGACGTGAACATCACGTAGGCTAGGCCACGCTCTTGCAGCACTTCGCCCTCGCCCGCCGTGAAGGTGCCGGCCGCGGCGTCGAAGACGGCGGCGGCGCGCACGATCTCGACGATGCGGCGCAGGCGCTCAGCAGGATAGATGGTATCCACCGGCACGAACGGCGCGCCGATGAGCAGCGCGCCGACCATGGCGACGAAGAACGCGGCTTCCTTGTGACCGTAGATGGCCACCGGCACGTCGGGCGCCACGCCGTGCTGGCGGGCGGCGTCGGCCCAGGCCTCGGCCTCGGTGCGCAACTGCGCCCAGGTCAGGCTGCGGTCGGCGGCGGCGACGGCCAGCGCGTCGGGCGTGCGTTCGTCGTCGGCGAACTGGAAGGACTTCAAGTCGAAACGCATGCCGAAGCTCCCGGCGTCAGATGGGACTGCGGCCGCTGAACACGTACAGCGCCAGCGCGGCCAGAATCAGAGTGAGCACGCGCCCCAGAAAGCGCATGACGGGCTTGGCCAGCAGCGCCTGCAGACCGGGCCGCGTGCGCGCGGCGTTAATCAGCAGGTTGTGGCCCACCGAGTACGCGCCAAACATCAGGCCGCTGACGATGTAATGCAGCGACAGGCCGTTCCACACACCCATCGCCAGCAGCGTCGCGAAGATGCCGATGTTCTGCGCCGCAAGGCGATGGCGGCCGAAGAAGCTGGTCTTGCTCAACGCCTTGTAGATCGGCATGAACACGACGTCGCGCAGCCATTCGGACAGGCTGATGTGCCAGCGCCGCCAGAAATCCTGCGGGTTCAGCGTGGCCAGCGGATTGCGGAAGTTGATCGGCAGCGTGAAACCGAACAGCATGCCGATCCCGATCGCCATGGTCGAGTAGCCGGCAAAGTCGAAGAACAGGTAGGCGCTGTAGAGCGAGGCATTCAGCGCCACGCCCGTGAACGAATAGTCGTGAGCGTCCAGCGTGGCCAGCCCGTAACGCCAGATGAGCTCGGCGAGGCCAAACTTCTGGATCACGCCCACCATGATGAGTTCCAGCCCGGTCAGCCAGGTGTTCAGGTTGACGCCTTCATAGCCGCGCTTCAGATCGGCCTGGAAGGCGCGCCAGCGGTACATGGGACCGGCCAGCAGCGTCAGCGGGAAGAACAGGTAGATGAAGTAATCCAGCGGCGAGACGCGCTCGTTGCGGGGCGCGAACAGCAGCACGTCGATGGCGCGGAAGGTGGCGAAGGACAACCCGAGCATGGCGCCCAGATGCGATACGCCGGTCTTGACCAGCAGCAACGGCGTCATCGTGATGATCACCGCCAGCCAGGTCGGGATATAGTTGCGGCGCATGGCCCACAGCGCGGCGCCGGAGATGGCGAAGAGCGCAATGGGTTGGTACGGCCGTGCCCAGAACACCGCCATCCAGACGCCCAGGCAGATGACGCCGATGATGTGGCGATAGCCGATGCGCAGGGGCATGCCGGACGACCGGTAGGCGACCAGGCCGAGGCCGCCGAACAGGGCGCCGCCGAAGAAGCTCAAGCTTGCGAAGAGTTCCATGGTGCGCTCAGAACTGCTGGTATTGGAATTCGACCTTGATCGGTCCGCCGCTGCCCGTCGTGGGCTGCGCCTGCAGCACGAACACGAGGATCACGCCCACGTACAGGCACAGGTGCCAGAAGAAGCGGCGCGCCCAGGCCACGCCCGCATTGCGGGCTTCGTCTTTACGAAAGAATTTCATCGGGAAAAGTACTCCGCAATGCCTTGATCGGCCATGGCCCAGCCAAGTTCGGCCAGGTGCATGTCATCGCGCAGCATGCCCGGCTCGAAAGGAATGCTGTAAAGATCCAGGCACCCCATCTGATAACGCGTGCACATGCCGGTGATGGCGGCCACCACGGGATCGAACCGTTCGACGTCCAGGATCAGCTTGGGATTGAAGGGCTGGATGACGAAGTACGCCTTGACCTTGCGCTTTTGCAGCAGCGCCATCACACGTGAGAGGTCGCCCAGCTCGGTGCGGGTGATGGGATCGACGTCCGCGAATTCATTGCGCGCGGGCGAGTACAGCGGCGCGAGGTACTGCTGGTAGTAGTCGTCGCGCACATCGTAGGGGTTGTTGCCGCCCAGGTTGTGTTCGACGACGCGCGCCTCGTGCGTGATCCGCGACCACTGCCCGGCATTCAAGCGGGCGGACATCGGCCAGGACACGTAGCGGTGCGCGGGCACGGACAGCTTGGTGCGCGGCTTGTCGGGCGCCGGTTCCTGGCGCGCATGCCACCAAAGCGCCAGCTTATCCTTCAGCTCGGACACCTGACCATTGGCGATGAGCCACAGCAACCCCCAGTTCGCGTTGTCGCTGATCCAGTTCTGCATCTGCTCGCGCGTACTGGGCTGGTCCCACAACCGGTCCCAGACCGGCCCCGTGACGTGCTCGGCAAACGCGCTGCGCGGCAACTGCCCGCCCGAGGCGAACCAGGCCGGCGACAGCATGATGACCAGGCGCGTGTTGGGCGTGAGCGAATCAGATACCGATTCCAGCACGCTGACGATGCCATACGACTGGAACATCGCATGGCCGTACGCGAGCGTCGGCACCTTGAGCTCTTCGGGGAAGAAGCGGTAGGGAACGAAGCGCAGGTCGTGGCTGGACAGCTCGGAAGAGCCCAGCACCACCAGCGTGCCGTCGCTGAGTGCATTGCCCAGACGATTCAGGTTGACGTGCTGCGTGCCCCAATCTGGCCCCAGATTGGGCAGGTAGTTGCTCTTGTCGGCCGCGATGGCCGAGGGCGATGACGACGGATTGACGACGCGGCTGAGCAGATCGTCCGCCCCGCAATACGCCCCTACCGCCAACGCCACCGCCGTCGCAGCCGCCGCGACGTGCGACAGGAACCGGGTATTACGAAGTATGGGCAGCGACATAGCCGGCAAGCACGCGGACCGACTGAAGGTGCTCTGCGATTTCGGGAGCCGGGATGCTGCAGCCGTACTCGGACTCGACCGCCAGCGTGATGTCCACGGCGGCGAGCGAATCGACCAAGCCGGTGGCAATCAGTTGCGTGTCGGGGGTGACTTTCTTCATGACGATCGACTCGACGATCTCGCCGATCTTGGTGTGGAGTTCTTGCTCGGTATGCATAGGTATTGCAGCGTAACGTTGCCTGTTCGGCAAACCATCCCCCGCCCCGGGATTCAGGCGACGAGGATACAGAAAATAGCTGAAACCAAACTGAAAAATTCCAGCCAGCAAGCGGGGCTTCCGGAAGCACGTGGTTACATTAAATCCGGACTGCCGCGACGTCGCAATCATTGCACTTCGGCCGTCGAATCGCCATGAAACTTATGGAGTAAATGGCGAGAAAAGGCTCGGAAAGGTAACGTTCGCGGGTAAATCCCGGGGGGCTGCGTTGCGGCCGAGCGACAAAAAAAGCCCGCTTGCGCGGGCTTTTTTGATGCGGCTGGGCCGATTACATCGGCGTGACGCGGGTCGGACCGGCGCCACTGATCACCTGAACGCGCTGGCCCACGCTGATGGGCACGTCGGCTTCCTGGGCGACCACACGGGTCTCGCCGTTATCCAGGCGCACCGTGATTTCCAGGCCGGAATTCTTCTGTGCGCGGTTTTCGACGGCATTGCCGGCCAGCGCACCAAGGATGACGCCGCCGACAGTGGCGATGGTGCGGCCCGTGCCGCCACCGATCGCGTTGCCGGCCACGCCGCCCAACGCACCGCCGGCCACCATGCCGACGCCGCTGGACTTGTCGTTCTGGATGACGATCGGACGCACGCCGGTGACCGTTCCGTTACGGACGATCTGTTCGCGCTGCGCTTGATCGTAGCTGTATACGCCGCTGGAGGCGCTGGGGTTTGCGCAACCGCCAAGTACTGCCATCGATGTCACCACTGCCGCGACAGCCAGCCAACGGCCGGCACGCGGCGTCACCAGGGAAAAAGACTTTATATGATTCATTTGGACTCCTCATTCGGGCACGACCGACGGTGACTGATAATACTCCGCCCGCAACGCCCGGCAAGCGCACCCGCAACAGACTGAAACGCTCCGCCAGAAGCTGCAAACTCAGGCGCGAAACAACGGGCTACAGCCCGTTGCCATTGAATATGCGCTGACGTTCGACCTGTGTACGGGGTGTCGGTTCCCGGGAAGTCCTGGCCGATCAGGCGGGCAGATGGATGCCGTACGTGGCGTGCAGCACGGCGTCGATTTCGGCACGCGTCGGCACATGGTTCTGCGGGCCGCGCGACGCGATCTTGATGGCGCCCATGACATTGCCCAGGCGGCAGCTGTCTTCCCAGCTCCAGCCGCTGGTCAGGCCGTACAGCAGACCACCGCGCTGCGCATCGCCGCAGCCGGTGGGATCCACCACCTGCGAGGCGCGCACGGGTTCGATCTGGATGGTCTTGCCTTCGGTGTGCAGGGTCGCGCCTTCGGCGCCACGCGTCACGACCACGGCCTGCAGCGTGCGCGCAATGTCCGCGACGCTGCGGCCGGTGCGTTGCTCGACCACGCCGGCTTCGTAGTCGTTGACCGTGAGGGCCTGCGCCAGCTTGAGCATGCGCTCGAGGTCTGCGCCGTCAAACAGCGGCATGGCCTGGCCCAGGTCGAAGATGAAGGGGATCCCGCGCTTGTGCAGGCGTTCGGCGTGGGCAAACATGCCTTCCTTCGCGTCCGGCGCAACGATGGCCCAGGCGGCGTCGGCGTCGCTCAGGTCGTTTTGCGCGGCAAACGACATGGCGCCCGGGTGGAAGGCGGTGATCTGGTTGTCGTCCAGGTCGGTCGTGATGAAGCACTGTGCGGTGAACGTGTCGGGAATGACCTTGACGCGGCTGACGTCGATGCCCAGGCCCGACAGCCGCTGCATGTATTCGCCGGCGTCTTCGCCGATGGTGGCCACCGGCACCGGCGCGCCCCCCAGCAGGTTCATGTTGTAGGCGATGTTGCCCGAGCAGCCGCCAAATTCCTTGCGCATGCTCGGCACCAGGAACGACACGCTCAGCGACTGGATGCGGTCGGCAAGAATGTGCTCCTTGAAGCGGCCTTCAAACACCGCGATGGTGTCGAATGCCATCGAACCGCAGACCAGAACAGGAGTTGCCATGCTTGTCATCCTTTACGGGAAAAACTTGTCGAGTTGGTAGCCATTGACCTGAACGCCGGTCACTTCAATGGGGACTGAAATCTTCAATGCACCCTGGGGACCGAACGGTCCCTTCAACTGCTCGGGCGTGAGGTAATTCTCGGGCATCAGCACCTTGCGCACGACCACCGTGTCGGACAGGTCGTTCAGTTCAAGCACCAGCGCCGGCCAATGCTGCGGCTTGTCGTAGCGGTTGTGCAGCATCACGGTCAGCACCAGACGGGTGCGGCCGTCGTCGATGGCGGCGGCGCCCGTGGGCGGCTGCAACGACGACGACGAGATGCTGATGAGATCGCGGCGGCGCGCGTAGCCGACCGTGCAATCGAGCGGCTTGCAGGCGGCCTCCAGGACCGGGCGCAGCGCCGGCACGGAATTGGCGATGTCCGTGCGGTATGCGTAGAGCAGTTGCAAGCCAAGCACGATCAGGCCGATAAGGCAGGCGTAGGTCCACAGCTTGCGCACCAGACCGCTGCGCTCGATCCGGTCCTGGTCCAGGAACTCGGGCGGCGCACGGCCCACATCGGTGGCGCTGGAATAACGCGTGCGCGTGTCACCCAGCACCGGTTCGTGGGCGGCGCGATCGAGGTCGTCTTCGTCCTCGTATTCGTCGTCGCGCTCGATGTCGCGGACATCGTCGCGATGCTGGTCGCGAAAATCGTCGGTGATGTCGTGGCGAGGATCTTGGCGGGGGCCTTGGCGCGGGTCGTGGCGCACATCAGGGCGCACATCAGGGCGCGGATCACTGCGCACGTCGCTGCGCGGCTGCCCTGCGCGCTGGTCAAACGTTGGCTCGCCGGACCGGCTGGCGACGATGGGTTCGTTGCGAAACACGGGGGCCCGAGGCGCGGGCGCGGTGCGGGGCGGCTCCGGCTCGCGCAGGAATGGTTCGCCGTCATCGTCGAGGTAGTCGTCGTCTTCGGCGTGGTCATCCGGCATGGCCGCTTCCGGCTCGGCGCGCTTGCGGATGTCGTCGCGGCCGCGCAGCACGGCGGGCGGAATCGAAGGCGCCGGCGGAATCGAAGGCGCGGGCGGCGCCTCGGGCTCGTCCTCCCAAGGCAGAACCAAACGCGGCTCAACCGGTGCGGCAGGCGTTGCGCGCGGCGGCACGATGGCGGGCG